>NZ_JAYJLF010000016.1:0-6774 GCF_036903175.1 Winogradskyella sp. ECml5-4
AAAAATTCAGGAAGAATAAGTTTCAGTAGTTCTAGATAATTGTCCAAAAGTCTTTTTTTTTTTTACAAAAATCAGAATCTTTTTTTAATCATCACACACAACTTTTAGCAATGACCCGTGTTGCGATTATGTAAAACTATTTATCAGTAGCACTATATTAAGTTTAAGGACGTTTTAAAGTCTGTTGGCTTGGCTTGTTCCAAACACAAGCAATGTGGCTTAAAACTAAGGATAAATTGTTTTATTTTTTACGCTAGCAATGTGATTTTGCTTTTGTAGGACGCCCTTTTATGGTAATTTGATTTTAGGTTTACTATAAAAGTTTTAGATAATTATTGTGCTACTAGGTCTTCCGTTTTACATAAACTAGGTAATATACGTTTATTACTAGCCTAATTACACGTATTTGCTAAACAGAGTATTTCTCATCGGTCTAAAATTTTTGAGTGTCAGTTTTGTTGACTTCAAAATGTTTTAAAAGCTATTATAATTGTTGAAGGATTATTATTTCCTGTCTATAGGTAATTATATTGTAAAACCACAATTCTATTTGTGCTACCTAGTTTTATAAGGTTTAAAACATAGAAATTAATCGCTATACTAACAGATCGCTAAACAAATAAAATGTGATCAAGTTTTTTAAACTATCTTTGCAGTCTAAAACATATTGAATGCACAAAGCAGGTTTTGTAAATATTATTGGTAATCCTAACGTTGGTAAATCTACGTTGATGAATGCTTTTATAGGTGAAAAATTATCTATTATAACATCAAAAGCACAAACAACAAGACATCGAATTTTAGGTATTGTAAATGGCGAAGATTTTCAGGTGATTTTAAGTGATACACCAGGTATCATTAAACCAGCATATGAGCTACAAGAGTCTATGATGGATTTTGTAAAATCGGCTTTTGATGATGCAGATGTATTAATTTATATGGTTGAAATAGGTGAGAAGGAGTTGAAAGATGAAGCTTTCTTTAATAAAATCACCAATTCAAAGATTCCTGTTTTATTATTGTTGAATAAGATTGATACCTCTAATCAAGAACAGCTTGAAGCACAATCGGAATTATGGCAAAGTAAAGTTCCAAATGCTGAGTTTTTTCCTATTTCTGCAACCGAAGGGTTTAATGTTCAGAATGTATTTGATAGAATCATTGAATTATTACCAGAGTCTCCTGCGTTTTACCCTAAAGATCAATTAACAGATAAACCAGAACGTTTTTTTGTTAACGAGGCCATTAGAGAAAAGATCTTAATACATTATAAAAAAGAAATTCCGTATGCTGTAGAAGTTGATACTGAAGAGTTTTTTGAAGCGGATGATATTATAAGAATGCGTTCTGTAATTATGGTTGAAAGAGAGACTCAAAAAGGAATTATTATTGGACATAAAGGCTCGGCATTAAAGCGAGTAGGAGTAGAAGCACGTAAAGATTTAGAAAAATTCTTTGGTAAACAAGTGCATTTAGAATTGTATGTAAAGGTGAATAAAAATTGGAGAAGTAACCAGAACCAACTAAAGCGTTTTGGCTATAATCAACGGTAAGTTCTAAGAGTCTTTTTCATAAAATCATGTAATTTATACATTTCTGGTTTTCCTTTTGAACGTCCAATTCTACCAGCAAAATATAATACAATCCATATTAGAATCATAAAAAGCATTAGAAACAGCTGTATCGCATAAGTGTTTCCTAAGCTTATGTTTGTATATGCCCAAATTCCAAAACCTAGAAAAAGAGCAGCGACTATAAAGTGAAAAAACATAAACATAGTCCAAACGGTTGGGTTGGGTCCAAAAAGACCATGAACTATTGTTTTATCTTTTCCTTCTTCATTAATTTCTAAATGCAATTGAGGCGACCAAAAATGTTGGTCTTTTTTTGGGAATTTTATAAAAACGTGATCGTCAATCCTAGAAACAATAAATTCTGTTTGGTTAGTTTTTGTTTCGTCAAAACCTTTTAGTAATTTTTCGTTATGAGTTGTTACTTCAAATTTAAAACGAGGCCTTAATACGATTTCATTGGAAAGTGCCATAATTATTGTGAAACAGAGTGTTTCCTTTATTTTAAAATAAGGAATTCACAACGTCTGTTAATTGAAAATTCTGTTTCTGTACAATTTTCGCCACAAGGTACTAATGGTTGTGACTCTCCATAACCTTTAGATGTTAAACGCGCTCTTGAGATTCCGTTTTGTACTAAATATTCTAAAGTTGCTCTTGCACGTTTTTCAGATAAGTCTAAGTTAAATTCAAAGCCTGCTCTAGAATCTGTATGTGCTCCAAGTTGTATTTCCATTCTTGGGTACTTTTTAAGTAAATCTACCAATACATCCAAGGTTCTTGCAGCTTGTGGTTTAATGTCCCATTTCGCAAAGTCGAAATAAATATTTTCTAACTCAATAAAAGTGTTACCAAATTCATCATCAGTTACAATTTCTTCAGCATCTTTATAAGATTCTATTTCAAGCTCAATATTAAATTCGATGTTGCCTTTATCATTAGTGTCAAAAAATTCAATTTGAGGAATATATTTAGGTTGAAAACCTTCAACAGAATAATTTTGATTTGGCTTAGTTGTCAACTGATATTTTCCGTCTTCACCCACTATAACTTCACTTATTACATTTCCATCTTCATCAAATAAAGTTACGGTTGTATTAGGTAAAATTTCACCTGTTACCTTGTCTGTAACTAAACCTTCAATGGTATAAGTTCTTTCGGTTTCAATGCGTTTAAAAGTATATATATTATCTTCACCAGATCTATTAGAAGATATGTATCCAGTGTTTAAAGAATCGATTACGACAAATGCGAAGTCATCTTTTTCAGTATTAATAGATTCACCTAAATTAAGTGCATCGAGGTATTTATCATTATTTATGCTACTCGAAAATACATCTAAACCACCAAAACCATTTTTTCCATTAGAAGCAAAATAAAGAGTGCTATCTTGAGCAATAAAAGGAAACTGTTCTCTACGAACAGTATTAATGTTTGCACCTAAGTTAACAGGTTCACCAAAAGAATTGTCTCCTAAGATATCTACGTAGAAGATATCAAAAGAGCCCATAGTATTTGGCATATCACTAGCGAAGTATAATTTTGTTTCATCACTATTTAAAGCAGGATGCATAGTAGAGTAGGTGTTACTAGAAAAGGGTACAGGTTCTACATTTGTCCATTTATCATCAACTAGTTCTGCTTTAAAGATACTAACAACAGCAATTTTTGTAGAATCTAAATCAATTCGATTTTTGTGATTTCTAGAAAAATACATGGTTTTACCATCTTTGGTAAATACGGCATTACTTTCATGCTGTTTTGAAGTATTTATATTTTTATTAAAAGGTTGTATGCTATCTAATGTTATAGAATTTCCGACAGTTACTTTACCTTCATATAAATCTAAATACGGTTTGCTATTCCATTTGTAATTTGGATTTTTTAAATTTTTTGTTGAAGAAAAAACGATTTTATCTCCATAAATACCAACTCCAAAATTTGAACCTCCAATATCTTCTGTAATATTCTTTAGTTCATATTCATAAGGAATAATACGTTTTAACAACGATTTAAAACTTTTGGTATTAATAGGGTTGTTTAAATAAAGAGATGAAATTTCATCTGATTCTTCGTATTTTCTGGTTCCTTTTAATACATCAAAATACTTGAAATAAAATGCTTCAGTGAGTTCCGTATCATTTTTTAAATCATAAACTTGTTTGTAGGCTTTATAAGCACGATCAAATTCAGAGTTATAATAATAACAGTCTCCTAGCTTTTCTAAATTAACTGCTGTTTTTGGAAGTTCCGAATAAATCTCAGCAGCTTCAACATATGCTCTATTTTCGTAAAGCGCATCAGCTTTACTAGATTGTGAAAAGCATAGATTTCCTGTAGTTAAAACAGCAAATAAGATATATAGTTTAAACGTTTTCATTTGTCTTTAATTAGAAAAATCTTGGCGATTTGTCGTAGCCTTTTCCGAGTTTACCAATGTTAAATAATAGCATTATTTCGTGTGATCCCGAATTAAATCTACCTAAATTAGATATTGTATGGTCGTAGGCATAACCAATACGTATGGCGTCAGTCATTGAAAAATTAACCATACCAACGTAAGAATCATCAAAGCGATAGCCAGCACCAACTTCTACCAAATTATCAATTAAAACATTTGCATTTAAATCTATAGATAAGCGTGCGCCATTGACATGCTTTGCCATAAAAGAATGCTTAAACTTAAAAGTATCATTTAAATCTATGACATAACCACCAGTGAAAAATACATGTATATTTTTTTTACCTTGAGATATAATTCCGCTATCTTCTTCAAGGTATTTTGTTTCTAAAAGATTTGGTGCAGATAAGCCTAAATAATAATGATCTGAGAAAAAGAATAAACCAGCTCCAACATTAGGAATAACTCGGCTTATATTTTCTGCAAAGGCCGGATCTGGTAAAGGGTCAGAATATACAAACCCATCAAAATTGGTACTGTAAAAAGTAGCGCCAGCCTTTATCCCAAAGGATAATTTTGTGTTTGCACTTAAAGGAACCACAACAGCTATATCTGCAAAAGCACTTGTTTGTTTTACAACGTCACCAATTTCATCATGTACAACAGATAAGCCTCCTTCTACGTTATCTGTAATTGTAGAGTGAACAAAATATGTTCCGGTTGTTGGTCCACCAATAGATCGAGCCCACTGCGTACGATAAAGTAGGCCAAGATTCATCATAGAGTTGTCATCTGTAGCATAACCAGGATTTATGACACTCATATTATACATATATTGGCTGTATTGAGGATCTTGTTGTGCGTGCAATTTCAACCCTAAAAAAAGAGTTGTTATGGCAATGCAATATGTTGTTATTTTACTTATCATTTTAATATGTCGTAAATTATCTACTTAGATACACTCTACCTTGTATTGGTTCCGTTTTTCCATCATTAAATTCTAAGATATAAAAATATACTCCAACAGGTAAAACAGTATTGTTGTTTTTCCATGTTCCGTCCCACTTAGGAGAGTCTTTATCGCCTTCGTAAAGTATATTTCCATATCTATTATAAACGCTAAGTTTAAAGTTAGGATAAAGTTCGTCTAAGTAAAGAATATCAAAAACAGGATTAATATGGTCGCCATTTGGAGAAAAACCATCTGGTATTACAATGCTTTTTACACATTCAATAAAACTAATAGTTACTTCTAATCTTATACTTGTTTCACAATTATTTTCTGTTCTAAATGCTCCATAGTATATAATCCCTTCTTGTAAAGCATCTGTATCAGCATAAGGTATACCGCCAATAGCTTGATCGTACCATACAATTGAGTCGCCTACATTTATATTGTTAGAAATGTTGTTGGATAAATCAGCAATGGTTGGATTATCTTCTATACAAAACTCTGTGCCGTTGTCAATTAATTCTGGTGTTGGTGGATCTTGTACTATTATCTTATATGGTTCAACAGTATTAGTAATTGCACTACAAGTTTGGCCAAGTACATATAATTGAGTCAGAGTAACCATAGTAATTCCAGGGTTTGGTAATAGTGTTTGTGGAATTATAAATGTTGAGTTTCCATTTACTACAGAAATTGCAGCAGTATTTACAGAAGCGTTAGCTTCACTAAGTTGATATACTATAGAATAATCACCATCTGGTAATTGATTAGCTCCACTAATAATAATTTCGGCATCTTGAAGACCTAAACAAATAAAATTGTTATCCATAGAAAGCTCTAGTCCTGTAACGTCTGGAAGGTCTAGTATTGTAACAGATACATTAGCAGAAGCTGTTAAGTTACATTCTGTTGATGTTACGGTATAGGTGTATACATCAGCAGTATCAACTGTAGGGTCAAACACTCCAGTTCCACTAGCAAGTGCAGGTGTCCATATCCCGCCAGTTTGTGGGGAACCACCTAAACTATCAAATAGATCTACAGAGTTTGTATCATCGATACATAAATTAAGTGTGTCATCTAATCCAGCATCTGGTACTTGAGTAAGTGTTACAACAACATTAGCAGTTGCATCAGGACAAGTTGAATCTGTACTAGAAACAGTATACGTATAGGTATCAGCAGTGTCTACCGTTGGGTCAAATACTCCAGTGCCACTTGTTAATGCAGGAGACCAAGTACCACCTGTTTGTGGAGTTCCTCCTAGACTATCAAATAAATCTACAGGTGAAGCATTACTACAAAACTCAATAGTACCATCTGTACCAGCGTCATTTGCAGTTGAAATAGAGACTGTTACTGTCGCAGAACTAGTTCCACATGAATTATTTATAGTATAAGTATAAATATCAGCGGCATCTATAGCTGGATCAAACATTCCTGTTCCACTGGCAAGAGCAGGAGACCAAACTCCCCCTGTATCTGGAATTCCTTCTAAGTAATCAATTAAATCAACTGAACTAGAATCGCTAGAACACAAATCTAGTGTACCATTAGTTCCAGCATTTGGTGCTTGAGTAAACGTTACAACAACATTAGCTGTAGCATCAGGACAGCTTGAACCAGTACTAGAAACAGTATATGTATAGGTGTCAGCAGCATCAACCATTGGGTCAAACATTCCTGTTCCACTAGCAAGTGCAGGGGACCAAGTACCACCAATATCAGGCGTACCACCTAAACTGTCAAATAAGTCTACGGCAGTATCTGTATTACAAAGTTCTAAAGTGCCATCAGTTCCAGCATCATTTACATCAGATAAAGAAACAGTGACAGTTGCAGAATTAGTT
>NZ_JAYJLF010000017.1:0-88351 GCF_036903175.1 Winogradskyella sp. ECml5-4
AGGGTCAAATATTCCAGTTCCGCTAGTTAGTGCAGGGGACCAAGTACCACCAGTTTCAGGTGTGCCAGAAAGACTATCAAATAAATTAACCGTATTTGTTGAATCACATAAATTAAGTGTTCCGTTATTTCCTGCATCAGGTATTTGTAAAACAGTAACCGTTATTGTAGCTGAGTCATCAGGACATAAATTAGTGCTATTGGAAACGGTGTATGTGTATATGTCGGCAGCATCTACCATAGGATCAAACACGCCAGTGCCACTTGCTAAGGCAGGTGTCCATGTTCCTCCTGCATCAGGTGTTCCTCCTAAGCTATCAAATAAATTTACAGGACTATTATTAAAACAAAGTTCTACAATGCTATCATTTCCTGCATTATTAGCATCTGTAACCGAAACGGTAATAGAAGCAGAACTGTTGCCGCATGCAGGTGAACTTATAGTGTAGGTGTATATACCTTCAGGATCAGTATTAGGGTCAAAAACTCCAGTTCCACTTGTTAGTGTTGGAGACCATGTACCACCTGATTGTGGTGTGCCAGAAAGATTATTAAATAAATCTACTGAATTTGCTAGGCTACATATGTTTAAGGAATTATCCTCTCCAGCGTCTGGAGATATTTCAATTGATACTTCAACAATAGCATCATCGCCAGAACAAGGCCCTGAACTAGGCGTTGTATAGGTGTATATACCTGCAGAGTCAATTAAAGGGTCAAAAATTCCTGTTCCACTATTAAGTGATGGAGTCCAAACTCCTCCAGTATCTGGAGAACCTCCTAGACTATCAAAAAGATCAATAGTGCCATCATTGGTACAAGCCGTAACAGAACCGTCTATACCTGCATTTTGAAAAGGTACAACAGTTATTAAAACTGTAGCAGTAGCATCTGCGCAAGGGCCTGTTCCAGGGACTGTGTACATATAATCACCTACTGCATCAACCAAAGGATCAAAGATATTTGTTCCACTAGCTAGGGCAGGAGACCAAGTTCCACCTACATCTGGTGTTCCTCCTAAGTTGTCAAATAAATTAATAGTTCCATCATTGCTACAAATATTTATTGTAGTGTCTATACCAGCATCTGGAGCTGTTTCTATAGAAACTTCAACTGTAGCAGTGTCATCTGAGCAAGGTCCTGTGCTAGAAGTTGTATATGTATAGGTACCAGCGACATCTATTGTTGGGTCAAAAACCCCAGTTCCGCTATTAAGTGTTGGAGTCCAAACGCCTCCAACTTCAGGGCTACCGCCTAAACTATCGAAAAGGTCAACTGTACCTCCATTACTACAAAGGTTTATGGAGCCATCTAAGCCTGCATTTTGAAATGGAGTTATTGAAATTGTTACTGTTGCAGTTGCATCAGCACAAGGGTCTGTTCCTGTAACTGTATATGTGTATGTGCCAATAGGATCAACTAAAGGGTCAAAAAGGCCTGTTCCGCTAGAAAGTGAAGGTGTCCATGTACCGCCAATTTCAGGAGTACCTTCAAGAGTATCGAACAAGTCAATTATTCCATTGTTACTACAAAGATTTATTGTAGCATTTTCACCGGCATCTGGCTCTTGAATAATTATAACATTAACTTCAGCAGTAACATCTGTACAAGGCGGTGTACCGGCCAAGGTATAGGTATAAACACCTGGAGTATCTACTGAAGGATTAAAAACACCAGTGTTACTAGCAAGTGCAGGCGACCAAGTTCCTCCAACTTGAGGAGTACCTCCAAGACTATCAAATAAATCTACTGTTGCTAAATCATTACTGCAAATTGTGAGTGTAGCATTGCTACCTGCAATTGGTAATGGAACTACAGATACCGTAATTGTTGCCGATTCGTTTGGACAAGGATCGTTTCCTGTAAAAGAATAGGTATAAATACCTGCAGTATCAATTAATGGATCAAAAATGCTTGTTCCGCTATTTAATGCAGGAGTCCAAACTCCGCCGAGGTCAGGAGTGCCACCAAGGCTATCAAATAAATCTATAGTACCAATATTATCACAAATGTCAATAGTTCCATTTTCACCGGCATTTTTATAGGGTGTTACTGAAACATTCACTGTTGCTGTTGCATCAGCACATGGACCTGTTCCACTTACGGTATAGGTGTATAAGCCATCTGAGTCTGTCGCTGGATCAAAAACACCTGTTCCACTTGTCAGTGCAGGCGACCAAATACCTCCAACTTCAGGTGTGCCACCTATTATAGAAAATAAATCAATAGGAGCATCATTACTACATAAATCTATTGTTCCATTTGTACCTGCATTTGGTTCAGGAGTTATAGAAACTGTAACTGTAGCAGATTCATTAGGGCAGCTATTATTGGAGCTAACAGTATAAGTATACTCACCAACAGGATCAACGTTAGGGTCGAAAATACCTGATCCGCTATTTAAAGTTGGTGTCCAAGTACCTCCAATATCAGGAGAGCCTTGTAATGATGAAAATAAGTCGAATGTAGAATTTAAATCATTATCACAAATTTCTAAAATACCATCCTCGCCAGGATCAGGACCTGTAACTAAAATTGTAGTAACAGCTAACCTACCTGCACTTTCACATGGCGGATCTATTGTTGTTCCATAATATGTTTGTCCATTTAATAATGGAGTATTTAAAGGTAATGGTAAAGCTGAAAATATTGATATGTACCAATTATTGTTGCCACTCGCGACTAAATCCCCTACAGTTGGAGTAGAGGTTGGTGAAACACAAAATTCTTGAATCATATCTCCTGCAGGCATGGAAGTAGAGCCAACCTTAACCAAAACTGTTAGCCTAGATGTTCTACAGCTTCCGTCAGGGCTTGCTTGATCTGCATAATACAATGTATCATCAATTAGTATGGTTGAGCCATCTAAAGGTAAACCACCAGAAGGTGTTAAATACCATTGAACATCATTACCAGTGGCGATTAAGCTACTAACGGTAGCCATTGTAGGATCGTCTATACAAACTCCTTGGAAATTATTACCTACAGGTGGTCCGTATATAGTGATATCTACACGAGCTCTTGATCCACATGAGCCTGTGCTATCATCTGCATAATAATCCTCACCATTTATTAGACTTTCAGTATTTGATAATGGAATGGTTGAGTCAGCGGTTTCGTACCAAACAACACCACCACCATTGTCTATGGCTTGTAAATCTCCGACCAATAGAGATTGAACGTCACATAAAACTTGTGAACTATTTGTTACTGTTGGACATTGTGCATTAACATAAGTTAATCCAGAGGTAATTGATATTAATAGAAATGTTACATATATATAATAACACTTAAGACTTTGCTGCTTGGCTTTCATTAAAAAAATTTAGAATAATTACTTTTGTTGAAATCGATGCCATGGATTAAGAACAGCAAGTTCAAAATATAATCGTTGTCTTGCTAATTTGTAAGATTAAGGGGGAAACAAATATATGTAAATAGCACCTACTTAACAAAATTAAAATATAACAGTTTTATAGTTTTTTTATTTATTTAATCAAATACATTATTCAAGTTCAGTTATGCCTTCATCAGAGAGGTATTGCATTATGCGAATACCACCAGAATTAGAATAGCTATTATCTGTTGTTTTTTGATAATCGAATTTAAAGTGTGGGTGTTCAGAAACGATAGTACTTACAGTATCTTCAAAAGAAGCACTTTGAGAAAGTCTCAGTAATATATCTAGAGTAACATCAAAGCCTAGTTCTGATTCTCTTGATGGTTGTGATCCAAAGACATCCTCGTAATTGCTTCTGAATTCATTGACACCTTTTTTGTTTCTAGGATCTGTAACTGTTGGAAATATGAGTTTTAAAACGCGATATCTCATATCGGAAACTTCATTTTGATTAGGTAATAATGAAGATTTAAGCATTACAATTTGAATATTGTAGTCAGATAGTTTGCTCATTAATGCTGTTGTAGAGTTAATGAAAACAATAGTTTTTTCACTATCTAAGACTATATAATTGAGTTTGGTCTTGCTTAGTGTGTTTTCTAATGCATTAGATTCAAAAAAACCTGCTTTGTCAACTTTTAAGAATTTAGCATCAGGAATCGTAGTTAAGATTACATCTTTATTTCTAGCCTCATCAAGATCACTAACAACAACGACATGAGCATTCTGTTTTGCGAGGTAGTTTAATGTTTTTGTTTTTTGTAAATCTTCAGAAGGAATTGACTGATAGACTTTAATACTGTCTTTAGGGCTGATGTTAGATTCTATGTCAATAATAGACATATTTTCATTAGAATTAATACTAGGATAATTTGAAGAATTGTCTAAAAATGGCACTAACATTGCATTTTTTTTATGTGGACTTTCAATTGTTAATTGAGATTTTGCAATGTTCTTTTTAATTAATGTGACATCAAAATTTAGATTTAAAGTTTTTGCAGAATCTATAGCGATCTGTGCACCTTGGAAAAAATCTATATATTTTTGAAGATCAGCATTTAGGTTAATCAATTTATCTCTTAGTTCTGGTGAACTCAATTCTTCACTAGAAAAAGGAGTATAAAAATAAATACCACTTGCAGTTTCTGTAACTAAGTTGTCTAATAAAGCTTCGTTTTTATTAATTGCTACTGCTTCTGCTGAATTTTGGGGAGCTGTAACTGTTGTATTTTGAGGAGTTGTAATTGTTGCGTTTTGCACAACATTTACAGGCATTTTTATGATATCACCAGTATTTACAGAAGTAAGTAATTTAGGGTTTAAAGTTGTAAAAGCATCAATTGTCATGCCTGCTTTTTTTGCTAAGCCGTAAAGGGTTTCTTTAGGTTGTATAATGTAGTCTTTATAGCCGTCTTCTGAAATTGTAGCTTCTATTTCTGTAGCAGTGCCTTCGGTATTGTTAGCTATTTCTTCTTGGGTGTTAGAAACAGTATTGTTAATATTCAGTCTATGGCCAGCCATTAACATATCTATAATATGCGGATTTTTATTTTCAAGTTCTGCAATAGTCATATTAAAACGCTTTGCTAATTGAAATTTTGTATCTCCTGGTTTTACTAAATATTCGCCATCGATGATGATTTCAGAATTCTTATCAGGAATGATTAACGTTTGTCCTATCTGTAAAAATTCAGATAAACGACCAGAGTTTGCAGCTTCTAATTGAGCCACACTTATTCCGTTTTCTCTAGCAATTCCCCATAATGTTTCACCTTTAACTACAATATGTTCTCCTTCTGCAGCAACACGTTCTTCTTCTTTAATAGATTTATCTAAATTAATGATATGACCAGCTTGAAGCATTCTTACAATATGAGGGTTTTGCTGTTCTAACATCGCAATGCTAACACCAAAACGTCTCGAAAGACCAGATTTTGTTTCTCCGCGTTTTACTTCGTAATTGCTAATTTGTGTGTCGTTAATGATTGTGTTACTTGTAGAAGAAACAGTTGTATCGTTAGAATTAGGGATTTTTAAAGTATTGCCTGCATAAATAACATCTTTAGAACCAGGATTAAGTTCAAAAATAGCATTGATACTAACTCCATATTTTCTAGAAATCATATAAACACTTTCACCCTTTTGAATAGCATGTTCAATGTGTTTTTCTTGAGCCATTGCAAATTCAAAGCTTAAAAATAAAACTAAGATAAGCGTAAAATATCTCCCCATTCTTTTTAGAAATTTAATTAGAATATGTCGTAATTGATACAGGTTTTCAAATACATTATATTTTGTGTTAAACCAACAATAGGTGTGCAAGAAAAGGGCTGTTTCTTGAAAAATTTTGTTCGTTATTTTTTGTGTGAAAATTACTTCTCAACACGCGCAATAAAATTACTAAAAAATTACGTTTAATGTCTTAAATAAATACTTGTTATCAACAGGATGTTAACAATATTTTTTTGTTTAATTTTTTAGGTTATTTTTAAGATCAAATAGTTTTAATATTAATGAACGAAAAGTCTATAATCGTAAGTCATAACTAGTAAGTATATAGTATCTTTGTAGCCTTAAATAAAAAACAATGAGCAATATAGTCGCTGTAGTAGGTCGTCCAAATGTAGGTAAGTCGACGTTTTTTAATCGTTTAATAAAAAGACGTGAAGCAATTGTTGATGCTGTAAGTGGTGTAACAAGAGATCGTCATTACGGTAAAACAGATTGGAATGGTAAAGAATTTTCTTTGATTGATACAGGTGGATATGTCGTTGGAAGTGATGACGTTTTTGAAGCCGAAATAGATAAGCAAGTAGAATTAGCTATAGAGGAAGCAGATGCCATTATTTTTATGGTTGATGTTGAATCTGGTGTTACTGGCATGGATGAAGATGTAGCTCAATTATTAAGAAAAGTTAAGAAACCTGTTTTTTTAGTTGTTAATAAGGTTGATAATAATAAGCGTTTAGAAGATGCTGTTGAATTTTATTCACTTGGTTTAGGTGAATATTTTGCTATCGCAAGTATTAATGGCAGTGGAACAGGAGATTTATTAGATGCTGTAGTTGAAGCGTTACCAGAAAAAGAAGAGGTAGAAGAAGATGAATTGCCGCGCTTTGCTGTGGTAGGAAGGCCAAATGCTGGTAAATCGTCATTCATTAATGCATTAATTGGTGAGGAGCGTTATATTGTTACTGATATTGCAGGGACGACACGAGATTCGATAGATACAAAATACAATCGTTTTGGATTTGAATTTAATTTGGTTGATACGGCAGGTATACGTCGTAAATCTAAAGTAAAAGAAGATTTAGAGTTTTATTCTGTTATGCGAAGCGTAAGAGCAATAGAGCATTGTGATGTTTGTTTAGTTGTTTTAGATGCAACGCGTGGATTTGATGGTCAAGTTCAAAATATTTTTTGGTTAGCAGAACGCAATAGAAAAGGTATTGTTATTCTTGTTAATAAATGGGATTTAGTAGAGAAAAATACTAAAACAGCAAAAGAGTTTGAGCAGCATATTAGAAAAGAAATTGCCCCGTTTACAGATGTACCAATCGTTTTTATTTCGGTATTAAACAAGCAACGTATTTTTAAGGCTATAGAAACTGCGGTTGAGGTTTATAAAAATAGAACTAAACGTATTAAAACAAGTGTACTTAACGAAGCGTTGTTGCCAATAATAGAGCATCAGCCACCTCCAGCATACAAAGGTAAGTTTGTTAAAATAAAGTACATTATGCAGTTGCCAACTCCGCAACCTCAATTTGCATTTTTCTGTAATTTACCGCAATACGTTAAGGATCCGTATAGACGATTTTTAGAAAATAAATTAAGAGAACAGTTCGATTTTAATGGTGTTCCAGTAAGTGTTTATATGAGAAAAAAATAATAGCTTTAATTTTTTTATGAAAAAAATTAAAAGCTTCATTTTGCTCTTATGCTTTTGGATTTGTCATTTTTATGGATTTTCACAAAACCTTCCGCCTGAAATAATTGTTTCGGGCGGACAAGTATATTGTCCTCAGTCACAAGTCTCAATAGTGACTTCTGCTTCCATTACCGATCCTGATCCAGAAGATACGACGTTATCTGAAATTTTTATACAGATAGCAGAAGGGTATCAAAACGGTCAAGATACTTTAGAACTTATGGGAAGCAATCCTAGTATTACATCAAGTTGGAATGCTACAGAAGGACTTTTAACATTAACCGGACCAGCTACTTTTGATGAGTTTAATAATGCTATTGAAAATGTGGTTTTTCAAACCACTCAAGTTGTATTTACTCAAGACCGACAGTTTTCAATCAACTTAGGAGATGCGAATTATTTACCCAGTACAGGGCACTATTATTTTTATGTTGCGGATTCTGGTGTTACTTGGACGGAAGCAAGAGATGCAGCAGCACAACAAACTTATTTTGGATTACAAGGTTATTTGGCCACATTAACATCTCAGGAAGAGTCGCAATTGGCTGGTGAGCAAAGTGCAGGAACGGGGTGGATTGGAGGATCTGATGCCGAAACTGAAGGTGTCTGGAAATGGGTGACAGGACCAGAGGCAGGTACCGTATTTTGGCAAGGTAATGTTAATGGAAGTGCGCCTAATGAAGCCTTTTCATTTTGGAACACTAATGAACCTAATAATGCAGGTGATGAAGATTATGCCCATATCACTGATCCGTCTATTGGTATTCTAGGAGCTTGGAATGATTTAGCAAATACAGGAGACTTAAATAGTGATGGGCCTTACCATCCTCAAGGTTATATAGTTGAATACGGAGGGATGCCCAATGAACCAGAAATTAATTTATCTGCAAGCACAACGCTTATAATGCCTAGAGTTTTAGATAATGATATTATAGTTTGTGCTGCCAATACTTTTACTTTAATGGCTGAGGCATCAACCATTGATGTGTTGTGGTTTGAAACTTCAACTTCTACCACTCCAATTCATACAGGATTAAGTTATGATGTTAATATAACAACGACAACAACCTATTGGTTATTACCTGTTGTAAATGCTTGTCTAACCAATGTAGAAAGATATCCTTTAACGGTAACTATTAGTGAGACACCAAGTGTTAATAATATGACTATTAGCCAATGTGAAGATGCTATAATGGATGGGATTTCTAATTTTAATCTTAATGAATATCGTGATGTCATAGTTAATGGTAGTTTAGATAATCTTGAAGTTCATTTTTTTGAAACCATGGCCTTGTCCATTCCAATAAATACTGACGATTATACCAATCTATATAATAATCAGACAGTGTATGCTCAAGTTACTAATACCTTAACAGGTTGTGTAGCTATTGCAGAGCTGCTTTTGTCTGTAAATACAAATGCCGTAAATAGTGCTGCAATATCAGTTTGCGGTAATCTAGATGAGACAGGTTTGGTGAGCTTTGATTTATCATTGGCCGAAAGTCAAATTTTGAATACAGAGAGTGCTGATATTACAATTTTAGGTTACTACGCAACTCATAACGATGCCTTGCTTCAAGCGAATCAACTAACAACGAACTATACCAATACACAAGCATATGACCAAACGATTTTTGCAAGATTAGAACAAAATGGTAGTTGTTATAGTATTGCGGAAGTCAACTTAAGTGTAGAGCGTTTGCCAAGTCTTCTTGAAGATGAGACGGTGTTTTATTGTACAAATACATTTCCGGATACTATTTCACTGACTGCTGGTGTTGTTGATATTCCTAATAACTACTATTACAATTGGTCTACAGGAGAAACAACGATTAACATTGCGATTAATGAGCCTGGAAATTACACTGTAGAAGTTACCAAGCCTTTTGGCTGTTCAAATACTAGAACCATTACGGTTTTGCCTTCAAATACTGCAACTTTTGAAACTATTGATGTTACCGATTTGTCAGAGAACAATATTGTTTCTGTTAGTGTTTCAGGAGATGGGGATTATATGTATGCTCTAGATAGTGAAAATGGCCCATATCAAGATTCTAATAGTTTTGAAAATGTGGCCTCAGGAATTCATACTGTATATGTTAAAGACCTTAAAGCCAATTGCGGAATTGTATCAACAGATATTTCTGTTTTAGGATTTCCAAAATTCTTTACACCAAATGGAGATACTGTAAATGATACTTGGCAGATTAAAGGATTCTCTTCAGAATTTGAAATTATGGCTCGCGTAGATATTTTTAATCGGTATGGGAAACGAGTTGGGACATTAAATAGAAATCAACCAAAATGGGAGGGGACTTATAATGGAAAATTATTACCTACGGATGATTATTGGTTTGTGGCAGAGTTTGCAGATGGCAGAATTATTAAAGGTCATTTGACGCTAAAACGGTAATTTTATCAAAATTTTAAGAAATTTCATACGATTTCTAACTTTCTTGCGTTTTTAAATCGGCTAACCATCAATCAACCAATCAATCACATGAAAAAACTAAGTTTAGTTTTTGCAATTTTACTTGCACTACAATCATTTTCTCAAGAAAAATCATTCGAAATTACAGGAACACTAAAAGCAGAAGATACAGAGTTGCCTTTAGAATCTGCAACAGTTTATTTAGAACGTGTAAAAGACAGTTCGGTAGTGACTTATACAATTACAGATAAAAATGGGAAATTTAAAATTGAAAATTCAACCTACGATAAAAGTTTAAATTTCTACGTGTCTTATGTAGGTTACAAAACGTATTTTAAGGAAATCGTAATAGATAAAGACAAGATAGATTTAGGTACTATAGTAATGCCTTTAGATAATCAATTAGGTGAAGTTTTAGTGAAATCTACAGCTCCGATAACGATTAAAAAAGACACCTTAGAGTTTAATGTAAAATCGTTTAAAACAAAAAAAGACGCCAACGTTGAAGATTTATTAAAGCAATTACCAGGAGTAGAAGTTGATGAAGAAGGTAACATTACAGTTAATGGTAAAAGTGTCAATAAAATTTTGGTGAATGGCAAGCCCTTTTTTGGTGATGATCCAACTATTACCACCAAGAATTTAACGAAGGATATAATTGAAAAAATTCAGGTTGTAGATACAAAAACAAAATCGGAAGCCTTTACGGGAGAGGAAGGCGATAAAGAAAATAAAACCATAAATCTTACCATTAAAGAAGAAAACAATAAAGGAGTTTTTGGACGTGTCTCTGCAGGAGTAGGGACTGATGAACGTTATGAGTTTGCCGGAATGATAAACTTGTTTGATAATGATAGGCGTATAAGTGTGCTTGCAGGAGGTAATAATACTAATACACCAGGTTTTAGCTTTGGCGAGATTTCTAAAATGTTTGGTCGTGGAGGCGGAGTTTCGTTTAGTAGTAATGGTTCTTTTACGTTAGGTGGTCGATCTTTTGGCGGAGGAGAAGGGATTACAACATCGCAAAATGCAGGGGTTAATTATGCCGATATTATAGGTGAAAAAACAGATGTGTCTGCCGATTATTTTTTCTCCTCAAGTAATTCTGAAAATGAAACGTCATCTGAGCGCGAAACTATTTTATCGGATTCACGGTTTTTTACCAATTCAAATTCTAAATCTGATAACGATACAGATAATCATTCTTTTAATTTGGAATTTGAAATTGAAACAGATTCTACTTTTCAGATTAATATAGAACCTTCGTTTGGCTATTCAACATCGCGAACGAGATATCGTAGTTATGAAGAAACCTTAGATGAAGATTTATTACTAACCAATCAATCTAATGTGAATTCCAATGTAGAGAGTGCAGTAAGACGGTTTTCGAATCAAATTTCTGTGACTAAGCGTCTAGGAAATAAAGGTGCTTTTATTAAAGCCGAATTAGAAACGAGTATTAATCAACAAGATAGTGATGATTATTTAGATTCAAATACAGAAGTTTTTGGTAGTAATCCAGAAAACATAGACAGAAACCAATTTACGGATGGTGAAAAAAATAGTTATGGTATTTCTACAGAATTATCCTATAGATTGCCAATAATAACTAAAAAGTTTTTCTTGAATTTAGAATATAAATATGCTAGAGATAAAGATAAAAATAGAGAAAGCACCTTCGATTTTGATGATGGAACACAGAGTTTTACGGATTTTAATACAGATTTAAGTACGGATTTTCAATACACAGATTATAGAAGTATTCCATCAGCTGGATTATCGTATAGAGGTGAAAAATTGTCTACAAGTTTTAATTTAGGTTACAACATGAGAACCTTGAAAAATGAAGATTTATTAAGACCGCAATTTAATGTCGAACGTGATTTTGAAAATATAGAAGCTAATTCTTATATCAGCTATACGTTTAGTCCAAAATCTTCTATTTATATAAATTATTGGTTAGAAAATGAACCTCCAGGATTAAGACAACTTCAAGCATTTGAAGATGTATCAAATCCGCTACAAACAGTAATTGGTAATCCTAATTTAGAACCTTCAAATAGACATAGTTTTTATGCTGGTTATAATGGATTTGATTGGCAAAAGCGTACAGGGTTTTATGTGGGTATTAATGCGAGTATTTCAGATAATCAAGTAGTATCTAAAACGATTGTAGATCCGGAAACGCTTAAGCGAACAACGACGTATGTAAACGTTGACGGTAATTATAATATTGGTGCTTGGGCAAATTATAATAAAGATTTTAAGATTGATACCTTAAGAACTATTAAACTAAAGTTTAGGGCGAGTTATAATTCTTCAAAAACACTTAACTTTAATAATGATGTAAAATACGCAAGTACGTCTGATAGGATATCACCTAGACTTGGTATAGATTTTATATGGGATAAAGTTTTAGAGTTTAAGCCATATTACCAGATCAGTTATACTAATACGGCCTATGATATTGAGGCGTTTGACAATAGACAATTTACAAGTCATAATGCAGGAGTAAGAACAGCTACTTTTTTACCTAAAAACTTTGAGTGGAGAAATGATGTGAACTTTAATTATAATCCTAATGTGGCAGATGGTTTTCAGAAAAGTGCTTGGTTTTGGAATTCAACATTAGCCTATAGTATGTTTAAAGATAAAGCCATTATAACATTAAAGGTGTACGATTTGTTAAATCAAAACACTAATGCAAGACGTATAGCCACTCAAGATTATATTGAAGATAGACAGAGTACTGTTTTAAGGCAGTATTTTATGCTAAGCTTAAGTTACAAGTTTAATAGTTTAGGAAGCAAAGGAGAAACAAGAGGTAGCGATATGATCTATTTTGATTAATCCCAAAGCATAATTAAAGAGTCTAGAGCTTTAGTGACTCCATCATAATAATTACGTGTTCTAAATTCCGGAATCATAATATTGTCAATTATAACTTTACAATCGTAATCAGAAATGGTTTGTTCTGTACCAGATCCTGTTGAAATGGCAACTTTTCTATCGTAATTAGAAATTGTTATGAGTAAACCATTGTTCTTTTCTTTTGTACCAACTCCCCATTTTTGACCAACTTCAGTTCCAAATTTCTGAATGTTTGTAGTATTAGGTAAGGAGTCTATGGTAAGAATAGCAATTTGATTTGTGGTGCGTTTTTCGTACCCAATGATTTTATAAGTTAAAGAGTCGCTTTCAACGTTTGAAAATAAATTGGCTAAATCTACAACTCGTTTTTGAGATGCGTTTAATGGGATATACGATGGTATCGTTTCAACATCAGCCTGCTTTTCTTTACAATTTAAAAACAAAAAGAAGACAAGTGTAATTTGAAAGGCAAATTTGAATCGCATAAATAAATTTTTGAATTGAAAAAAAATATTGATTACTGCAACTAAAAACCGTGGCTAAATTTACCAGCCACCAGAAGCACCTCCGCCTCCAAAGCTTCCGCCTCCAAAGCCGCCACCAAAACCACCGCCGCCAAAGCTTCCACCTCCAGAGCTGCCACCAAAGCCTCCAAATCCGCCAGACGATGAACCTTTAGAATAGCTACCACGTCCCATATTGCTTAAAATAATGGCTTCTAATAAGCTTCTACTATCTGAGTGGTTTCCGCCATTGCCGCCACTTCCGCCACCACGACTTTTGGAAATTGCTATAATAAATATTACAAAAATGATGAATAGAAAAAAGAGGACTTCAAAAGGGAATTCATTTTCTGTTTGTCTTGTGCCTTTATATTCGCCAGTCATCACTTCAAAAATGACGTCAGTAGCACGGTTTAATCCGCCGTAGTAATCATTTTTTTTAAAGTAAGGAATAATATCATTATTTATAATACGCTTACTTAAAGCATCTGTAAGTAAATGCTCAACACCTTTACCTGTACTGATGTTTATTTTTCGATCGTTTCTTGCTAAAAGAATAAAAATACCATTGTCCTTGTCTGCTTGTCCAATTCCCCATTTTTCACCCCATTGTGCGCCTAAATAATTGATATATTCACCATTGGTTGAACCAATAATAGCAATAACAATTTGCGTTGAGGTAGAGTCAGAATAGCGTATTAGTTTTTGTTCTAAATTGCTTTTTTCTGATGCCGATAATAAATTAATATCATCATCGTAAACACTAGTTTGAAATTTAGGTTTTTCAGGAATATTATATTGTGCTAGTCCTATTAGTGGACTAGTTAAAAGTAGTAGTACTAAAACCTTAAATGCTATGTGTTTGATGTTTTGCATTATCCTTTTGAGATTGTATTGTCCAGCTCGTTTTTATCGTTATGATCCCAAGGGAAATGTTGCGCCAATGCTTTACCTGCTTCTCTAACTCCATCAATTAGACCTTGCTTAAAGTTTCCTGATTTAAATTGAGTCGCAATTTTATCACGTGTAGAATTCCAAAAATCTGCACCTACAATATTGTTTATGCCTTGGTCTCCGCAAATGACAAATGATTTATTATCTACGGCAACATAGATGAGCACACCATTTCGTTGGGCAGTATTATCCATTTTTAAAAAATGAAAAACCTCTAAAGCATGCTCGTAGACATCACTGTCACATTTCTGTTCTATATGCACTCGGATTTCACCAGAAGTATCACATTCAGCAATTCTAATCGCTTCAACAATTTCCGCTTCTTCGTTAGAAGTAAGGAACTGTTCAATATTTGGCATAATTAAATTTTATTTAAAGTCGAAATCAACATCTGGTGCATTTTCACTTCCAGCATCTGCTTTATATCTAGGCATTTCTTCAAATCCAAACCAACCAGCTAATACTGATCCTGGGAATTTTGAAGTATGTATGTCATAAATATTTACTTTTTCGTTGTAGCGATCTCTAGCGATATTAATTCGGTTTTCAGTGCCTTCTAATTGACTTTGAAGCTCTAAGAAATTTTGATTCGCTTTTAATTCAGGATAACGCTCTACAGACACTAATAACTTTGATAATGCTCCGCTTAATCCACTTTGCGCTTGTTGAAATTGTGCCATGTTATCAGCAGTTAAATTGCTTGCATCAATTGTTGTTGACGTTGCTTTTGCTCTAGCTTCAATTACAGCTGTTAAAGTTGATTTTTCAAAATCAGCCGCTCCTTGTACTGTTTTAACTAAGTTACCTATAAGGTCATTTCGTCTTTGGTAAGAACTTTCAACATTAGACCAGGCTGTTTTAGCATTAGCTTCATATTCTACAGCAGTATTGTTAAATCCTACAGCCCATTGATAAATTGCAAACGCTAATAGTGCAATAATAATAACTGGAATTAGCCATTTTTTCATAATAGTTTAGTTTTAAAGTTGTGTTTTAATTTTGTTAAGTTGTGCTTTTATGCTTTCAAGTTTTTCGATAATTTCAAATTTCTCTAAAGCTTGTTTCTTTTCTTCTTTAAGATGTGTTTTTGCCCCTTCTAAAGTAAATCCTCTTTCTTTTACCAAATGGTAAATAAACTTGAGGTTTTTAATATCTTCAGGAGTAAATTTACGGTTGCCTTTCGCGTTTTTTTTCGGTTTTAAAACATCAAATTCTTTTTCCCAAAAGCGAATTAGAGAAGCATTTACTTTAAAGGCCTTGGCAACTTCGCCAATACCGTAATAACGTTTTTCTGGTAAGTCTATATGCATCTTAATCGAGAGATTGGTTTTCTAATGAAGCTTTTTTCAGCAGTATATCGTATTCTTCGGCAGATAAGTTACCATAATAAAAGTTGATAGGATTTATACGTTCCCCATCTTTAAAAATTTCATAGTGTAAATGTGGTGCTTCAGAACGCCCTGTACTTCCAACATAGCCAATTAAATCGCCACGTTTTACACGTTGATTTACTTTAACATTGTACTTGTATAAGTGCGCATACAAGGAAACATAGCCATAGCCATGATCTATTCGTATGTGGTTACCATAACCTGTAGAGGCATTATCAGCACGTTTTACAACTCCGTCACCAGAGGCATAAATAGGAGTGCCACGTGGTGCTGTAAAATCCATGCCAAAATGGAATTTTCTAACCTTGGTAAATGGATCGGTTCTATAGCCATATCCAGAAGCCATACGTGTCATATTTTCATTACTTATAGGCTGAATTGCAGGTATAGCCTCTAAAAATTTTTCTTTGTCTTCTGCCAGTTTTGCAATTTCATCTAAAGACTTGGATTGTACAACGATTGCTTTTTCTAAAATATCCATTCGCTTATTGCTTTCTGCAATTAATTGCGAATTGTTATAACCTTCATATTTTTTATAACGGTTAATACCTCCAAATCCTGCTCTACGTTGTTCTGTAGGTATGGGGTTGGCTTCAAAATAGAGTCTGTAAATGGCATTATCGCGCTCTTCTACATTTTCTAAAGCAGCTATAGCATCGTCCATACGTTTGTTAATTAACTCGTATTGCAGTTCCATGTTTTGTAACTCTCTTGCTAACTGTCGTTCTTTAGGAGATTCAATATATTGACTTGCAATAAAAAATGCTAGAAACCCAAAAAGAGCAGCAGCAGTTAAAAATACTGAAGCGTATTTTATAGTGGTAGCTTTTTTCCGCTTTATTTTACGGTAAGAAAGCGTTTCAGAATCATAATAATATTTTACTTTAGCCATGTTTGAATTTATGCTATTTTTGCAGCTAATAAGCGCATAAAGCAAGCATCTTATATTAGCGTAACGTTCAAACCTACAAAAATAATATTAAATTATATTTTAATGCCTTTAATTTGTAGGTTCACGATCACCAAAATCTAAATTGAAAGATTGGTGAGTAAAGATAAAAAAATGTTTTGCATTTGTACTAATTTAATAAAGCAAGCTCTAATTTTTATATATGAAGTCTCAAGATATACGATCTAAATTTTTAAATTTCTTTGAAGGAAAACAACACCTTGTCGTTCCTTCTGCACCAATGGTATTAAAGGATGATCCAACATTAATGTTTGTGAATGCTGGTATGGTACCTTTTAAAGAATACTTTTTAGGGAATACTGAACCGAAGAAAAATAGGATTACAGATTCTCAAAAATGTTTGCGTGTTTCTGGTAAACATAATGATTTGGAAGAAGTTGGTTACGATACCTATCATCATACATTGTTTGAAATGTTGGGTAATTGGAGTTTTGGTGATTACTTTAAAAAAGAAGCCATTGCTTGGGCTTGGGAGTTGCTAACCGAAGTTTATGGTATTGATAAAGATATACTTTATGTTACTGTTTTTGAGGGTAGTGATGACAATGATAACCTTGAGATGGATACAGAAGCTTACGATATTTGGAAGCAATATATTTCTGAAGACCGAATTTTAAAGGGTAACAAGAAAGATAATTTCTGGGAAATGGGAGATCAAGGACCTTGTGGACCTTGTAGTGAAATTCACGTAGACATTAGATCTGCTGAAGAAAAAGCAAAGGTTGATGGAAAGACTTTAATAAACATGGATCATCCACATGTGGTTGAAGTATGGAATTTGGTTTTTATGGAATACAACCGAAAAGCAAATGGTGAGTTAGAGGTGTTGCCAAATAAGCATATAGATACAGGAATGGGGTTTGAACGTTTATGTATGGTATTGCAAGGTGTGCAATCTAATTATGATACTGATGTTTTTACACCAATTATTAGAGAGGTTGAGGCTATTACAAATAAAGACTATAATAAGAATGAAGAGGTTGACGTTGCTATTCGTGTTATTTCAGACCATGTAAGAGCTGTTGCCTTTTCTATAGCAGATGGACAATTACCAAGCAATACAGGTGCTGGCTATGTTATTCGTAGAATTTTACGAAGAGCCGTGCGCTATGGATTTACGTTCTTAGATAAAAAGGAACCTTTTATATATCGTTTAGTAGATGTGCTGAGCAAAAAAATGGGAGATGCATTTCCAGAATTGCGTGCACAAAAAGTATTAATTGAAAATGTAATTAAAGAAGAAGAAGCCTCTTTTTTAAGAACATTAGATCAAGGTTTAGTATTGCTTAATCGTATAGTTGAAGAAACAAAAGGTGATACCGTTTCTGGTGAAAAAGCTTTTGAATTGTATGATACTTACGGTTTTCCTATTGATTTAACAGCTTTAATTTTATCCGAAAAGGATTTGAAATTAGACGAAAAAGGGTTTAATGAAGAACTGCAAAAGCAAAAAGACAGATCACGATCTGCTAGTGAAATATCTACTGAAGATTGGACTATTTTATTTGAAGACGACGTACAAGAATTTATAGGTTATGATGCTTTAGAAGCCAATGTAAAAATTGCTAGATACCGAAAGGTAACCTCAAAAAAAGATGGAGAAATGTATCAGTTAGTTTTCAATTTAACACCATTTTATCCTGAAGGAGGTGGGCAAGTTGGAGACAAAGGCGTGTTACAAGATGTGCATGGAGATGTGGTTTATATAGTAGATACTAAAAAAGAGAATAATGTTATTATTCATTTGTGTAAAAACTTACCAAAGCATATAAACGAAAACTTTAAAGCTGTTGTAAGTAGTGAGCACAGAGCATTGTCGTCTAGCAATCATACAGCAACACATTTATTACATCAGGCTTTAAGAGCTATTTTAGGAGAGCATGTAGAGCAAAAAGGATCTTTGGTAAAACCAAAATCATTACGTTTTGACTTTTCTCATTTTTCAAAAGTAACACCAGAGCAACTACAAGAAATAGAAGATTTTGTAAATGCCAGAATTGAAGGTAAATTACCTTTAGAAGAACAACGTAATATCCCAATGGAAAAAGCTCTTGAAGAAGGAGCTATGGCATTATTTGGTGAAAAATATGGAGATACGGTGAGAACGATTCGTTTTGGAAAGTCAATGGAATTATGTGGCGGAATTCATGTGAAAAACACGTCTGATATTTGGCATTTTAAAATTGTGTCTGAAGGAGCAGTTGCGGCAGGAATACGACGCATTGAAGCCATTACAAATAAAGCCGTTAGAGATTATTTTTCTGAGAATAATACAGCATACCTTGAAATGAAAGGCTTGCTAAATAATGCTAAAGAACCTGTAAAAGCATTAGAAAATCTTCAACATGAAAATAATGATTTAAAAAAGCAAATTGAAGTACTATTAAAAGATAAAGCCAAAAATATTAAAGGTGAATTAAAAAACGAATTAACCGAAATCAATGGTATTCAATTTTTAGCTAAGAAATTAGATTTAGATGCTTCAGGAATTAAAGATGTCTGTTTTGAATTGGGAAGTCAATTTGACAATTTATTCTTGTTATTTGGTGCTGAAAATGATGGTAAGGCAATTTTGTCTTGCTACATTTCTAAGGAATTAGTTGCTAGTAAAAACTTAAACGCAGGAACAATAGTAAGAGAACTCGGAAAACACATTCAAGGTGGAGGTGGAGGTCAGCCGTTCTTTGCAACTGCTGGAGGTAAAAATCCTGAGGGCATTGAAGCTGCTCTGGAGGCTGCTAAGGGATATTTAGTGTAAAAATATTTCTCGCAAAGACACAGAGGCGCAAAGAAAAATAA
Organism: Winogradskyella sp. ECml5-4; assembly: GCF_036903175.1. Lineage (NCBI taxonomy): Bacteria > Pseudomonadati > Bacteroidota > Flavobacteriia > Flavobacteriales > Flavobacteriaceae > Winogradskyella > Winogradskyella sp. ECml5-4. The sequence continues at coordinate 19,250 of NZ_JAYJLF010000017.1, forward strand.
GAAATTGTATTTATTGATAGGAGTGAGATTTTGCGCCTTAGTGACTTTGCGTGAGCATATAAAGTCAAAAAGTATTATGGGAGAAGACTGCCCGGCGTAATTAAAAAAAAGTTATATTGAGTTCATGTAAATCTTTGCGTCTCTGTGTCTTTGCGAGAAAATGTATATAGAATGACTGAAAACGATATATCTAGAATTATAGTCGATGTTTGTTACCACATTCATGTTGAACTTGGTCCAGGTTTATTAGAATCTATTTATGAAGAAATTTTATATCAGGAATTAAAAAATGAAGGTTTTAAGGTTGATCGACAAAAACCTTTGCCTGTAACTTGGAGAGGAAAGCAGTTAGATTTAAATTATAGAACCGATTTAATAGTTGAGAATAAAGTTATTATAGAGGTTAAATCCGTTCAAGAAATTCATCCTGTTCATCCAAAGCAATTATTAACATACTTGAAACTTTCAGGAATAAAGTTAGGCTTATTGATTAATTTTAATAGTCCATTAATTAAGACAGGTATAACGAGAATAGTTAACAATTTATAGGTTATGCGTTCAGAAAAATCTTTGCGACTCTACGCCTTTGCGAGAAAAATATGAATCTACTAACAAAAATACCACTAAAACCACAACAGCATCATCAATTAGATTACAACTCTAAGATTATGCTGTTTGGCTCATGCTTTTCAGAGAATATAGGTGAGACGTTTAAGTATTATAAGTTTCAAACTACAGTTAACCCTTTCGGAATATTATTTCATCCTTTAGCAATTGAAAACCTCATAACTAAGGCAATTAATAAGGATTATTACTCTAAAGAAGATTTAGAGTTTCACAATGAGCAGTGGTGTTGCTTAGAGGCACATTCAAAGTTAAGTACAACTTCAAGTGCTGCGTTATTAGAGGTTTTAAATAGACAAATTGAAAAGGCACACAATGATTTGCTTAACGCAAGTCATATTATAATTACTTTAGGAACAAGTTGGGTGTATAGACATATTGCTTCTGATAAAATCGTAGCCAATTGCCATAAAATTCCCCAAAAACAATTTTTAAAAGAACTACTTTCTGTAGCTCAAATAACGGAATCTCTAGAGGCTATTATTAGCTTGGTAAAAAGTGTTAATCCTAATATTACATTTCTTTTTACCGTGTCTCCCGTTAGGCATATTAAAGATGGTTTTATTGAAAATACGCGTAGCAAATCACATTTGTTAGCTGCAATCCATCAGGTTATAGAACCTAGAGCGCAACGTTATTATTTTCCTTCTTATGAAATTATGATGGATGAATTACGAGATTATCGTTTCTATAATCCAGATATGCTTCATCCAAATGAGGTGGCGATAAATTATATTTGGGAAAAATTTAAAACAGTTTGGTTAACTGATGATGCATTAAAATTTTTAGAAACTGTTGCCGCTATTCAAGCTAAAAAAGCACATCGTCCCTTTAATCCAAATTCTGAAGTACATCAAGCTTTTCTTTCAAAACTTCACTTAGAAATTGAGAATTTGCACAAGGAATTTCCTCATATTTCATTTTAATATATCATTAGCTTAAAACGACAGTTTTCTTAAATATACGCAATTCGTCGTATGGTTTGGCTTTGTCTTATTGTGCAAATTTGTCTCATTATTAACCAATAAATTAATTTACAATGAGAAAATTAAACCAAATCATGTTACTTATAATGACAGCTTCATTAGTAGCATTCACATCATGTTCTAAAGATGACGATGGAGGAAGTGGAGGAAATGCTCCTTCCGGAACTTTAGTTGCCAAAGTAGATGGTACAAATTATGAGTCAATGGAAATCTCTTCTTCAGCTACTATAACAAACAATCCTTCTGGTCAAAGTCTTATTATCATAGCCTCTAATAGCGATGGTAACGCTTTTTCATTTACAATATTTGGCTATGATGGTGTAGGAACCTATAGTTTTGATGGTTCTATTAACACGGGTGTTAATGTGGCTTCTTACTCTGAAACAGATGTAAATTTAAATGACCCGGTAAATTCGGTTACCGAAATGTGGCAAGCTCCATACGAGAATCTATCTGTTGGTTCTATTAGTATTTCTGAAGAAACGGATACTAAAATAATCGGAACTTTTGAGTTTGATTGTAAAAACATAGGAGGCGATCAATCTATAAAAAACATTACAGAAGGCGCGTTTAACCTTGGTAAACAAAGCTTGTAATTTATGAAGACGCTATTTGTAATTATGCAGAAAATAATAATGCCTGTACTCTTATTGAGTACAGCATTAGTGTTTGCTCAGAAAGCAGAAACACCAGATCAAAATTATAATTTAGGTAGTAAAATAAACGAAATGACCTTAACGGTTGGAGGAGTGTTGGTTGTCGCCACAAATGATGGTTTAGTTGGCATTAAACCAATGGAGAGTCAGCCTGTTTTTACCTTTAATAATTTTGGTAAATTAAAACCTGAAGAAACAGATTTTATACCGGGATCACCTTATGTCATCGTTTCTCAAGGTGCCGGATCTAAATTGGCTGGTATTGCTAAAACCAAACGCGCTGTGATAGACTATGTCAGAGGCCGTGTTATTTTTAATTCAGAAGACGATAACTGGAATCAAGTATATACTTGTAACGTTATTTTACCGCAAAATAAACTTATCATAAGTGGTATTCAAAAAGTAGGAGATAAATTTGAAAAAATGACACCTAAAGTTGCGGTATATGACTTATCAAGTTCCACCTTAGATTATAGTTTCTTTTTAGATAAACCAGGACGCGTAGGTATGTCTAAGGACTTTAGTGTTACTGGAACACCATTGTTATTAAAAGAGTTCTTAATTATTCCAACAGCACAAGGCCTAATCGCTAAGTCGCATGATGGTACGGAATTATGGACGACTAAAATAAAAAATGTGAGTAAGATGATAGCTGATGCTTCAGAAAATGAAATTTATGGTTTTGAGGCTGTAAACGCAGGTAAAAATACACGGATTCATAAAATGGATAAGAATGGCAAAGCTTTGTGGGATGATGACAGAAAAATAAAAGGAGTTATTTCTAAATTTGAAATACTTCCTCAAGGTTTAGCTGTAGTAAGTAATAAAAGTAGTGGTGGAGATACCAGCGTTTTTGCAACTAAAGATGAATCTGAAATTGCCTTTTTAAGTGCTGCATCGGGAGAAGATTTATGGGAAAAGGCACCTAAGACTAAAGGCTATGTGCAACATTTTTATATTATGGAAGACGGCATATTGTTTGGAATTCAATCTGGTGGAATTAATAAAATTTCGTTCGACGGAAAACCATTATTTAAGAAACCATTAAAAACAGGAGAAAATATTATAACCATGGCAGAATCGCCTCAAGGTTTAATTTACATCACTAGTGAGGATGCTAACATTGTAAATTTAAAAACAGGCGAAGAGGTTTGGAACAAACCGTTAAAATATAAATCGTCGGCTTCCGTAGTATCAACCTTTGATAATGAAAGTAATCGATATTTAATAGCAACGGATGATACAGTTTTTACAATTGATGCAGCTTCAGGTAAGGTTTCTGAATTATCGGATATTAAATTGGGGGAAAAAGAATCACCAAATACCATGGCTATAAAAAATGGTAACATTTTTATAGGGTCATCACAAAACATGATGTTATTAGATAAAGATGGTAAGGAAATTTATCACAGTTATCATAAATCACCAGGAAAAAGTGGTTTTATGAAAGTTGTAGGTGGTGTGGTTGCAGCAGCATCTTTAGTAGCAACAGTATCTACAGCAGCTGCAGCAGGTATGAATAATAACGGAATTAGTACCAACAATCTGCGGAATTATAATGATTACGGAAAGGAGGCCAAACGCGCATCAGATATGTTTGCATCTATTAGTGATGCGTCTTTTAAAATGATGTCTGAGCGTTTTAAAGCATCTTCTGCAACAGAAAACGCACAATTCGTTTTAACAAATTTAGACAGTGGCGTCGGTTTAGTAAAAGTGAATAAAGATACTGGTAAAATAGATAAGGAAATTCTTCTCAAAGACAAAAAGCCCGAGTACAAAGTAGATGAATATGGAGGGTATTTGTTTTATAAAGCAAGTGACGACACCATTTATACTTATAATCTTAATAAATAGATGTGTAACTAATTGATTGAGCGCAATTTGTTTATGATTGCGCTTAATCTTTTAAAACAGCTAATTAACTCACTAACAATCTTATATTCCTAATGCTATTAATTAATTACTTAAGAGGCATCAATTGTACATTCTGTATGAAGTACAGAAAACACTTGATGTTTTTTTTGTTATTCTTTTTAATCAAAAGCACAAATCTGGTAGCTATAAATTCGACTTTAAATAGCAATTATGCTTCCGGTACTGAAGCTCATGTAACAAGAGATAATACGAATCAAATTCTTATAGATAGAGTTGTCTTGGCAGAGCAGCAATTAAGAGTTCAAAAACAAAATTATCAAGTTTATGGTGGTCTTTGCTTGTTTGTAATTTTAAGTGTAATAGCTTACCTTATTTACAGTCAATACCAATTAAAACACCATCAAAGTCAAAAAGAAAAGGAGTTAAAAGAAGCATTGTCAAAAATAGAAATTCAGAATAAACAACAAGAGAAACGCTTAAAAATATCCAATGATTTACACCATACTATTGGCGAACAACTTACTTCTATAATTTCATCTTTAGATAATTTAAAATATACGTTCGCTATAAAAGATGAACGATTAAAGAAAAAACTCAAAACCATAAGTAGTTTTACCTCACAAGCCAGTTACGAACTTAGAGATGCTATATGGGTAATGACTAAAACGGAGATTACCATTTTAGATTTACAAGCTCGAATTATAAATTATATAGATTTTTTAAAACTTCAGCATGCCAACATTCAGTTGCTGTTTAAGGTGAGTACTGATGTGGATACAAGTATAAATTTTTCAATGCTTAAAGGATTTACGATCTATAATGTGATACAAGAGAGCATTCAACATAGTTTAACCTATGAAGACGTTTCAATGGTAAAAGTAACGGTACGTACGATGGTTTCTAATATGGTGTTTAAAATTTCTAACAATGGAACAGGGAGTCGTACAAGTACCAAAATTAGAGGCAATGGACACAATTCTATGGAAAAACGAATACAAAGTGTTGGAGGAGAATTAGAATTTATTTTCCTTGAAAACGCTGGTAATGAAATCATAATCACAATTTAGTTTTAAAAAAACCTTATCTTCATATCGCTATTATCTAACTAACCATTTAATGAGACTATTCGTTTTTTTATTACTCTTTACGCTTGTTTGCGTTGGGCAAACACCAATATCTGCTAAAAAACTTAATGATTCAGCTCTAAGTATTTATAAAAATCAGCCCCAAAAAGCGCTTGAAATATTTCAACAATCTGAAGCACTTGCAAAATCTAAAAGCGAAACTTTAGAATACGCAAGAGCTAAAAATGGTTTAGGCTTACTATATAGAGATTTAGGAGCATTTGAAAAAGCTATTGCCTATGCAAATGACGCTATGTCTATTTCTAAAGATTCGTTATTAACAGCTAGCGCATTAAATAACATAGGACGCTCTAAACGCCAACTAGGTTTTTATGAAGATGCTTTAACTTATTATTTGCGTGCCTTAGATATTTATGACGAGTTAAATAAAAAAGAAGAAGAGGCTACTGTAACCAACAATATTGGTTTAGTGTATAGTTATTTGGGCATCAATGATAAGGCTATAGAATATCATTTGAAAGCTAAAACTGCCTTTGAAGAATTAAATAATAAAAAGGGCATCTCGGAGGTTTATAATAACATCGCTATTATCTATGCTAATGATGGTGATTTAGAGAAAGCCTTAAATTATTTTAAATATTCTCTGGCCATAGAGGTAAATCTCAAAGATAAAAAAGGTATGGCAGAATCGGCCAATAATGTTGGTGCTGTTTATTATTACATGCAAGAGGTAGATTCGGCCTTAACCTATTTTGAACAATCGGTTACCATTGAAAAATCGATAGGGAATTTTGCAGGCTTACCAGCGAGTTTCAACAATATAGCGCAAGTTTTAATAGAAAATAAAAGGCTGTCAGAGTCTATAACATATATAGATAGTGCCTATCAATACGCTAAAGACTATAAAGTGGCAACTGAAATTGAAAATTCACTACTTAACTATTCTGAATATTATGAAGCTTCGCAAAACAACAGTAAAGCTTTAGATTATTACAAAGCCTATACACAAGCAAAAGACAGTTTACTAAACCTTGATACCAATAGTAAAATTGCAGAATTAGAAATAGAATACCAAACCGAAAAAAAGGAAAAGGAGCTGTTAGAACATCGGGCATATTTGGCTGAAAAGGAATTAGATTTAAGTAAAAAAAACAATTATATATTAGGTTTAAGCGCACTAGCCATTGTATTAATGCTTTTAGGATATTTAATTTATAACCAACAAAAACTTAAAAACAGACAGCTAAAAAAAGAAAATGAATTAAAAGATGCATTGATAAAAATTGAAACCCAAAATAAACTTCAAAATCAGCGCTTAAGGATTTCTAGGGACCTTCATGATAATATTGGTGCACAGCTTACATTTATAATTTCATCGTTAGATAATTTAAAATATGGGTTTCAACTTCCCGAAAAATTAAGTCAGAAATTAGGAAATATAAGTGCGTTTACCACCACAACTATTAATGAACTAAGAGACACTATTTGGGCTATGAATAAAAATGAAATTACGTTTGAAGACCTTCAGGTTCGCATTTCAAATTTTATTGATAAAGCGAATTTAGCAGCTCATAATATAGTCTTTCAGTTACATATTGAAGATAATGTAGATAAAGCAGCAGTGTTTTCATCCATTGAAGGCATGAATATTTACCGAATAATTCAAGAAGCTATAAATAATGCGTTAAAATACGCAGATGCTAAAACGATTAATTTAACCATAGAGGACATAGATTGTAAATTGAAAATAATCATTTCAGATGATGGAAAAGGTTTTAATCAAGCTACAGTGAAATTGGGTAACGGTATTCAAAATATGAAAAAAAGAGCAGCTGAAATAAACGCAGGTTTAATTGTAGATTCTATGGAGCATAAAGGGACAAGAATAATACTCAATTTGTAATTAAACATAACCTGAGCTTTCTACATACGGAGATTTTAAATTGAGAAACAGATGAAAATAAAAATTGCTATAGTAGACGATAATACCTTTTTAGTAAAAGCGGTAGAAGAAAAATTGTCTTTTTTTAAAGACGTGAACGTAAAATTTACTGCTATGAATGGTTTAGATGTTTTAGATAAATTAGAAAGTAACCATAATCTCGATTTAATATTAATGGATATAGAAATGCCAGTAATGAATGGCATTGAAGCCACAGAAAAAATAAAGCAAAAATATCCACACATTAAAATAATAATGCTCACTGTTTTTGATAACGATGAAAACATTTTTAATGCCATTAAAGCTGGAGCGGATGGGTATTTATTAAAAGAAATAAATGCTGGTGATTTACATTCAGGGATCCTAGAAACCTTAAATGGAGGAGCCGCAATGAATCCATCAATTGCACTAAAAACATTGAAATTATTACGCAATCCGTTTGTTGCACAAGATAAGAAAGATCTACAGGATATAAAGCTTACGGAGCGTGAAATAGATGTTTTAGAACAGCTAAGTAAAGGGTTGAGTTATAATGCTATTGCAAATAACCTTATGCTTTCTACAGGAACAATTAGAAAACATATTGAGCATATCTACAGAAAATTACAAGTGCACAATAAACTAGAAGCGGTTCAAAAAGCGAGACGGAATAATCTTATTTAGTAGGTTTAAAACTTTATGAGAAGGTTGAGTTTGTTTAATATTAATAATGATAGGAAAAATAGTACTACATTCGTAATCTAAAAAACAAACATGAAAAAACTAATTTTTATTTTTTGCGCCTTTGGCCTAACATTTAACTCGTGTTCAAGCGATGATTCTACTGATGATACTGGAGATCCAGATACTGTTTTGTTGAAATCAACTACCGAAACTTATGAAGATGGCGTTTTTGTAACTAATTATACCTATGCTGATAATAAATTAGTTGGTATCTCTTATTCTGGAGGAGACAGTGAAGTTTTTAACTATACCAATAATCTTTTAACTTCTATTAAAGAATATATAGATGGTGAATTAGATACGGAAATAGAATTAGAATACGATAGTAATAATCGTTTAGTTACTGAGACTTTTATGTATGATTTTGGTCCTGGTGAGGTTAATACCTATACTTATAACGCCGATGGTACTGTTACTATGCTTGAAGCTGGAGTGAATACGTATATATATACCTACGATGCCCTAGGTAACCGTATTGCAGAGGAGGATGTTAATGGAAACCAAGACTATGTTTATACTTATGATACTAAGAATAACCCTTTTAAAAACATTCATCAAAGTGAAGTTTTTGAATTAATGGGACACAGTACTTATAAAAATAATGTGCTAACGTATGTTAATACTAACGGAGTATCATCTGATATTTCTGATGCATATACCAGCTCTTATTCTTATAATAATGCAGATTACCCAACAAGTAGTACTATTACATATGTACCAGGTACAGATTTTGAAGAAACTATTTTTGTGGAATTGTCGTACTATTAATAGAATAGATAGATTTTAAAAATAAAAAAACTCAAATCTTAAAGGTTTGAGTTTTTTTATGCGATAAGTTTTTTTTAGTTAATTTAAAATTTGACTCACTACTCTAAAAAGTATTGAAGCAGGTGCAATTATTAAGCTTATAAAGAAGATATATTTTCCGTGTTTTCTATCACTCTCAGCATAGGAATAAACTTTTTGACCGTTTGGTAAGGTCTTTTTAGATGTCCACAAAAAATAACCTATTATTAATCCTAAAAAACCACCTAAAAGCATAAAAAAGTAACCCGCAATAATCCAAGGTTTTTGATTTCCTTCAGGTTTTGCTAATTGTTTTAATCGTTCTTCTTTTAAAGAATTGAGTAAATCTTTATCTATAGATTTGCCTCTTTGGATTAATATTTTTTGGGCAAGTGTATAATCAAAGGCATTCCATTCGTCAGATTTTAATAAAATCTCATAAAGCTCTTTGTCTGTAAAATCAAATAAGTAATAATCTTTATCAATGTTTTCAATTAAATCTTCTGCATCTTTTTCGAGAAGGAGTTCCGCTTTTTTAAAGTCCGTTTGTTTAATTCTAACTTCAATTTCGTTTTGTAAAGTATTTCCAGAGAAGGTAACATCAACAGGCGGCACATTGTCACCAAGAACGGTTTCAATACCATTGTTGTTTAGTAACGTTTTTAGTTCTGTAGCTTGTTCTAAACTTGGGAATTTTCTAAATATAGAGTAATCGTCTTCCATTTATAATAGATTTGTGACATTGGTTATGATAAAATTCAATTTACTTATCATCAACTCTAACACTATCTGGTACTAAAACGGTATAGTCACCATTATTTCTAATAACATCTCTTACAATAGAAGATGAAATAAAAGATGTTCGAGCAGCTGTTAATAAAAATACGGTTTCAATTTTTGATAATTTTCTATTGGTATGTGCTATGGCTTTTTCAAATTCAAAATCAGCAGGATTCCTTAAACCTCTTAAGATAAATTGAGCATTAATATCTTTACAGAAATCAATAGTTAAGCCTTTGTATGTTACAACTTTTACTTTGGGTTCGTTTTTAAATGTATCTTCAATAAATGCTTTTCGTTCTTCTAAAGAGAACATATATTTTTTTTCAGCATTGATGCCAATAGCCACAACCACTTCGTCAAAAAGTTTAATACCACGCATTATAATATCGTAGTGACCGTTTGTTATGGGATCAAATGACCCAGGAAATAGTGCTCTTTTCATTGACTAATTTTTGTTTTTTCCACAGAATAGGAAAACGTATATATTTCAAATATAACTATTAATTTTTCAAGGCTTCTTCAATAGCATTGCTAAACAAATCTTGTAAACTTATTCCAGCTTCGGCGGCTTGTTGAGGTAAAATACTTTCCTTAGTTAAACCAGGAACTGTGTTTACTTCTAGTAAATAAGGCTCGTTATTTTTAGCGATAAATTCACTTCGTGAAAACCCTTTCATACCAAGGATATCATATATCTTTTTGGCTTCGGTCCTTACTTTGGCTGCGTAATCTTCAGAAATACGAGCGGGAGTGATTTCTTGTGATTTTCCTTCGTATTTAGCTTCGTAATCAAAGAAGTCATTTTCAGAAACGATTTCAGTAATTGGTAATACAAGCGTTTCGCCTTTATAAGAGATGACACCAACAGAAACTTCGACACCATCTAAAAACTGTTCGATTATAATTTCATTGTCTTCTTTAAAAGAATTGTCTATTGCAGCTTGTAAATCTTCTTTTTTATAGACTTTAGATATTCCAAAACTGCTTCCAGCTTTATTTGCTTTTACAAAACACGGTAAGCCTACTTTGGCAATAATGGCATCTTCATCTACTACATCTCCAAGATTAAGAGGGTAACTCTCAGCGGTTTTAATACCATACGGTTTTAAGGTGGCTAGTAAATCACGTTTGTTAAAAGTCAGCGCAGCTTGGTACATACTACAACTGGTTTGGGGTAGATTTAGCAATTCAAAGTAGGCTTGCATAAATCCATCTTCGCCAGGAGACCCATGAATGGCATTAAAAACGCAATCAAAAGTTATTGTAGTTTCATTTACTAATACCGAAAAATTGTTTTTGTCTATTAAGAATTCTTCTTCCATATCATTAACAAAAACCCATTTGTCTTTAAAAATATGAATGCGATAAGCATTGTATTTTTCTTTGTCTAACGTGTTGTAAACCACGTTGCCACTTTTAAGGGAGATCTTATATTCACTAGAATAACCGCCCATTATAATTGCAATATTTTTCTTCATCTTTAACGCCCACAAAAGCGGGTATCTTTTAAGTTTAAAAAGCCATAGCGTAAAAGTATCATTTATTTTTAATAATCTATATTCAGAAATGATACGTATTTTATTAGTACAACGTTATTATACCATTAGAATTTCTTAATTTTGCCAACAATTATTTGCTTATGAGTTTTGTGAAGTTTCTTACCAGTAAAGTGTTTTTTAAACAATTGGCATTAGCCATTGTTGCTGTAGTCGTATTATGTTTTATTGTGCTAAAATGGCTAAACATATCTACCAATCATGGAGAATTTGTAATTGTACCAGATTTAAAAGGTAAATCTTTAGAAACGGTAGGGATTGAACTTAAGGATCATGATTTAGCAATGGAAATACAAGATTCTGCGAATTATAATCCTAAATATCCTAAGTATTCTGTAATTGAACAAAACCCAATAGCAGGATCAAAGGTTAAGGAAAATCGAAAAATTTATTTAATACTAAACCCTTCTGGTTATAGAAAAGTACAAGTGCCAAACATCTTAAAACGTACTTTTAGACAAGCTAAACCTCAATTAGAAGCCTTAGAATTTAAGGTAGGAGAGATTACATATATAGACAATATCGGAAAGGATGTAGTTTTAGGTATGAGGCATAATGGCGAAACTCTAAAATCAGGAACACTTTTACCACTAACATCTACAATAGATTTGGTTTTAGGTAACGGTAAGCGCAATTAAGATATGGCTAATATTCCTGATATTTCAGACGAAGAACAAAACGAATTATACGAACATCACGCGTTTAGAGTTGTTGCTGGTCAACAACCACTGCGAATCGATAAATACTTAATGAATTTTATTGAAAACGCCACGCGTAATAAAATTCAAGCGGCTGCAAAAGATGGCAGCATCTTTGTAAATGATGTTCCTGTTAAATCTAATTACAAGGTAAAACCCAATGATTATATTACCGTTAAATTTGAGCATCCACCTCATGAGAATCTTTTAATTGCTGAAGATCTTCCTATTGATGTGGTGTACGAAGATGATGACTTGCTAGTTGTTAATAAACCAGCAGGTATGGTAGTGCATCCAGGACATGGTAATTATTCAGGGACTTTAATAAATGGACTTATTTTTCATTTCGAAAACCTACCAAATAACTCAAGTGAGAGACCAGGTTTGGTTCATAGAATAGATAAAGATACCAGTGGTTTATTAGTGGTGGCAAAGACCGAACATGCTATGGCACACCTTTCAAATCAGTTTGCTAAAAAAACAAGTGAGCGCGAGTATGTTGCACTTGTTTGGGGAAACATGGAAGAAGATGAAGGCACTATTGAAGGTAACATTGGTCGCCACCCAAAAAATAGATTACAAAACACGGTATTTTTAGATGATGAAGAAGAACAAGGTAAACCAGCTGTAACACATTATAAAGTGATAGAGCGTTTAGGTTATGTTACTTTAGTGAGTTGTAAGCTTGAAACAGGTCGTACACACCAAATCCGTGTACACATGAAGCATATTGGTCATACGCTTTTTAATGACGAACGTTATGGTGGAGAACGCATCTTAAAAGGTACAACATTTACAAAATACAAGCAGTTTGTAGATAATTGTTTTAAGATCTTACCACGACAAGCCTTGCATGCCAAAACGTTAGGTTTTGTTCATCCAACGACAGGTGAGTTTATGAGGTTTGAATCTGAAATTCCTGAAGATATTGCGCAATGTGTAGAAAAATGGAGGCATTACGCTAAGCACATTGATTAATATCTTAACCAAAATTTTAAATAGACTTTCGTTATATCACTATCAAGATTAGTTCTCACTAATATTTGAAACACGAGCATTTACATTGTATTTTTACAATGAGAAAGAAAAATTGTTTAACTTTTAATGAGAGCCACTTTTGTGGGCATTATTATGAAACTAGTACTATCACCAGCAAAATCTTTAGATTACGAAACCAAATTGCCAACAACAAAATCAACTCAAGGTCTTTTCTTAGATGACGCAGAGCGCTTAAATAAGGTATTAAAAAAGAAATCGGCTAAGAGCTTATCTCAACTGATGCATATCTCAGATAATTTGGGGCAACTGAATTACGAGCGTAATCAAGAATGGGAATTACCCTTTACAAAAGATAATGCAAGACAAGCCATTTATGCATTTAGTGGTGATGTATATCGAGGATTAGATGCTTATTCTATAGACTCTAGTAAATTAGATAAGGTTGAAGACACCGTTCGGATTTTATCAGGATTATATGGTGTTTTAAAACCCTTCGATTTAATACAGCCTTACCGATTGGAAATGGGAACAAAAATGCCAGTTGGTAAAAACAAAAACCTTTATGAATTTTGGCAGAAGAAAGTGACGAAAGCTTTAAACGAAGAGCTAGAGGATGATGAACTCTTTCTTAACTTGGCAAGTAACGAGTATTTTAAAGCGATAGATACCAAAGCTTTAAAAGTGCCAGTTGTAAATGTAGCCTTCAAAGAGTTTAAAAACGATAAATATAAAATCATAGCCATCTTTGCCAAATTAGCTAGAGGATTAATGACGAGATATATTATTGATACGGATGCAAAAACCATTGACGATATTAAAGGTTTTAATTATGAAAACTATGGTTTTAGCGAAGCATTATCTTCAGAGAATGAATTGGTGTTTACAAGATAAATAAATCCGTAGTGCCTTAAATTGAATATATGTATTACTTACTTATAGTTGTTCAGGTGTATTGTTTATATCACGTCTATAAAAACAATAAACCTTTTTACTGGTATTTTCTCATCTTTTTTGTTCCTGCCATTGGATCTTTAATTTATATTGTGACTCAGATGTTTAACAAAAGTGATGCAGAAAAAATTCAAGAGGAAATCACAACGGTTCTTAATCCGACTAAAAAAATAAAAGATTTAGAAAAGAAGCTTGAATTTGTTGATACTTACACTAACAGAATTGAATTAGCTGATGCTTATTTTATAAATAAAGATATTCCTAATGCTATTGTTAATTACAAGAAAACGCTAGAAGATACAGTTCAAGATGATTTATATGCAAGGCAGAATTTAATATTGTGTTATTTTCAACTTAAGGATTATGCAGGTGTAATTGAGCAGGCGGAACTGATAAAAGAAAAATCAGAATTTAAAGGTTCTAAACAACAATTCTGTTATGGTTTAGCTTTAAATGCACTCGGAAGAACGGATGAAGCCGAAGCCCAATTAATACAAATAGACAGGCCATACTCAAATTATGCAGAACGTTTAGCGCTGGCTAAATTTTATTTAGAAAACAATAGAACGTCAGAAGGGAAGGAGCTATTAGAAGAAATCGCAACAGAATCAAAACGCTTAACAAAACCCAACAGAAAACTTTACGGAGCAACCATTGCTGAGGTTGAACGTATGTTGTCTGCATTATAAGGTTTTACTTTAAAATCCAAACAAACGATTTATAATATTCACTAAGGTCGTTTTATTCAATCTTCAGTTCCCCATGGAGCATCTGGTGTTTCAATAGTTTTAGTTAAATCAAAACGCACCGTAAATAAACGATCAGTACCTAAACGACGTAAGTTATAGGTTAGACTTGTTTCGTCTATGGTAAACCACCAAATGTTGGTAGAGGCCGCAGGTAATATTTTTGCCGTATGAGCATCGGCAGGAAACATTTGTAAATTGGCCAAACCTTGATTAGCACTTGTGCCGCCATATTGGGTTAAATCTTCTTCCGATCCGTCTTCATGTCTATGGTCGTGCTTTAATCGTATTATTTTTTCGTCATTCATATGTAACACCCAAGTACGCGATTTGTTCTCACCTACAAAGAATGGAATTCTAATATCATTAGTATCGCAAGAACGCACATGCATGACTAATTTTTCACCTGTAAAGCCATCACCTGCTTTTCCACCTTCAATAATTTCGCCTTCGTAAGCATTACCACAATGTGCTTTGAGTTGCTCCCAAAACTTCTCTGAACTCGTTTGTTCTTGTGCAAAAAGGTGTAGTGGTAATACAAGTAAAAAAAAGAGTAGTGCTTTCATAGTTGAATTTTGTTAATGTGTGTTTCTCTAACAGCTAATATACATGAATTCTTGAAGTTAAATAATTTTCTAAAACCATGACGGATTGATAGAGCACCTCATAGTTTAGTAGATCTTAAACTTGAAAAAGAGCGCTTAACAAGCTTTATATATTTTCATTTAGGTTAAAGAATGGCGAGAATAAGTTAATCTTATGCGTCATAAGTCTTAAATTAGAGAAAAATTAAACCATGAAAAAGACGCTTCAAATAGGAAATATAATAGCTTTACTTATAACGATATTCATCAATTACCTCTCTAATACAGGGACCTTAAATAATACCACTATTGGTGAAGTTTCCAATAGTTATAGGTCTTTGTTTACACCTGCAGGTTATACGTTTGCCATTTGGGGAGTTATTTATTTACTGTTGATAGGATTTGTTATTTATCAAGGGCGCGGTTTGTTTAAAGACGTTAAAAATGACGATGTTGTCCTAAAAACAGGTTGGTGGTTTATACTCTCATGTTTATTTAATTCGCTTTGGGTATTTGCTTGGATCTATGAATATACAGGAGTGTCTTGTATTTTTATTTTCTTATTACTGTTTTCATTATTAAAAATTGTAGTCAACAACAGAATGGAATTAGACGATGAGCCCTTACCCATTATTGCTTTTGTTTGGTGGCCTTTTGTGATTTATTCGGGTTGGGTAACCGTGGCTAGTATTGCTAATGTTTCAACGTATTTAGTGAAAATTGATTGGGGTGGTTTTGGATGGTCTGATGTAACTTGGACTATTATACTCATTGCCATTGCCGTGTTTATAAATGTCATAATTACTTGGAAACGTAATATGAGAGAATTTGCACTTGTAGGAGCTTGGGCTTTAATTGGCATAGGAAATGCTAATAAATTAAACAACGAAACACTAATGTATATTGCCTTTATAAGTGCGGCTATATTAATAATAAGCAGTTCGATACATGGTTTTAAAAACCGCGATACCAGTCCGCTAGTAAAGCTTAAAGAAGGAAATAATTCATAGTATTTAGAAGATTATAGGCATTTTTTTAGAGTCAGGCATAAAATAGCTGTAACTTCGCGCCAAATTAAAGGAGTGACCTAAATAAATAGAGTTTGCTTCATAAACACTATTTATGTCATTTAAATCATTGGGGCTATCTGAGCCTTTACTTCAAGCTATCCAGAAAAAAGGATACGAAACACCTTCACCAATTCAAGCAAAAGCCATTCCTCCTGTATTAGAAGGAAAGGACGTTTTAGCATCAGCACAAACCGGAACAGGAAAAACAGCAGGTTTTACATTGCCGTTGCTTCACCTATTATCTAATGGTTCTCAGCAAAGGCACAGACCAATTAGAGCTTTAATATTAACTCCAACACGTGAGCTAGCAGCGCAAGTTTATGCCAATGTTAAAGAGTACAGTGAGTTTTTAAATATTAGAAGTACGGTTATTTTTGGTGGAGTCAATCAGAAACCACAAGTTAATAAATTGAGTCAAGGAGTCGATGTTTTGGTGGCAACACCAGGCCGTTTAATCGATTTAGAAAACCAAGGTCTGTTATCTTTAAGCAAAGTGGAAATATTTGTTTTAGATGAAGCTGATCGTATGTTAGATATGGGCTTTTTACGCGATATAGAGCGTGTTATGAAGTTGATTCCAGCAAAACGTCAAAACCTTATGTTTTCGGCAACCTTTTCTAAAGATATTAAGAAACTAGCGTATTCTATTTTAAATAATCCTGTTCAAGTTGAAGCCACTCCAGAAAATACAGCGGTAGAGGTTATACAGCAAAAAGTTTATCGTGTTGCCAAAGGCAAAAAAACAGGGCTGATTATAAAATTAATTTCCGAAGGAGATTGGAAACAAGTTTTAGTGTTTACAAGAACCAAACACGGAGCCAATAAGCTTTGTAAAAAGATGATTAGCGATGGCATTACAGCCGCAGCGATTCATGGAAATAAAAGTCAAGGAGCAAGAACCAAAGCATTAGCCGGATTTAAAAATGGATCGGTTAGAGTTTTAGTAGCTACAGATATTGCAGCAAGAGGTTTAGATATACCATTGTTGCCACATGTTATTAATTTTGAATTGCCTAATATTTCTGAAGACTACGTTCATAGAATAGGTAGAACAGGTAGAGCAGGAGCCAGTGGAGAAGCGATTTCTTTAGTAAGTGCAGATGAAACAACGTATCTACGTGATATTGAGAAGTTGATTGCTATGAAGATTGAAGTTGAAATCCTCGAAGGTTTTGAGCCAGATCCTAATGCTTCAACAGAACCAATTAAACCAGGTCAGAATAGAAATCAGGGACGTCGTAAAAATTCTAACACTAGAAATTCAGGAAAACCTAAGAATTCAAATTCAGACCGAAATAAAAGTAGAAGCCGTAACCGTAATAATGATAGCAGACGTTAAGTAATGACTTCAGCATTAAAAGATAAAATCATAGCGATTTGCGATAAAAAGATTGCGCAAAAAGGGAGCAATGTGGGTATTTCATTCTATGCATTTTTTAAAAATAAAAATGATAATCCAGAGTTATTAATGGAAGCTGCAACTTGGTGGATTCAAACGCACCAATTAGATCATTTTGAAAAAGCGGTTAAGATTAAAGAATTAGTTAAAAGTTTATAGTTTGTCAACGCAACCTAATAATCCACTTCACGGAGTCAAATTAGAACAGATCATAGTAGAACTGGAAGCACATTATGGCTGGGAATATATGGGCTATCAAATTAATATTCGCTGTTTTACGGATAATCCTTCAGTAAAATCGAGTTTAAAGTTTTTAAGACGTACACCTTGGGCAAGAACCAAGGTAGAAAATATGTATTTGGACTATTTAAAAAAGAATAAAAAATAATTCTTCTATATATTAAAGTAAAAATGGTAGCATCAAAACTTAGATTTTAGGTAATGTTTTACCTTTTTTCTTATCGAGATAATGTCGTAATACACCACCTTTAACATTGTTTACATCAAACTCAACGATAAAAGCATTTTCGTCTATTTCTTCAATAATACGATGCATTTTTTTGATGTCTATACGATTAATAATGGTGTGAATAATATCAAAATCCTGCTGAGGTCCATTGCTTCCAAATCCTTTAGAGCCTTTATAGGTGGTTAGGCCTACTCCCAATTCAATCATAATGGCATGCTTAATTGCGGCATATTCATTAGACACAATAGTGACACCAATAAAATCTTCAAAACCTTCAATAGTCATGTCTGTGACTTTTGCTGTAATAATATAGGTTAAGATAGAATAGAGCGCAACTTCAACAGAGACGACATAGGCCGTAATACTAAATAATACAACATTAAAAAGCAGTATAACTTGACCGATACTAAATCCAAAACGGTCATTGAGATAGATTCCTAAAATTTCTGATCCATCTAAAACGGATCCATTTCTAATCGCAATACCAATTCCTGCGCCTAAACATAAGCCTCCAAAGATGGAAATTAGTAGTTTGTCTTCTGTAATTGTTCCATAATTTCCAAAATGAATTAATGAGGCAAAGGCGAGAATACTAAGAATAGACTTTATAACAATACGTTTAGAAACGGTATAATAGCCTAGAATTAAAAATGGTAAACTAAATATAACTAGCAACAATGAAATATTTACACCAATAAGTCTGTTAGCCAATAGGGCAATGCCAGTAACTCCTCCGTCCATAAATCCGTTAGGAAGTAAAAATGCTTTCAATCCAACGCTGGCTAATCCTATACCTATTGCAATCTGACCATATTCTGATAAAAAATTGTGTGCTTTTGAGTGTTTCAAGTTTTGTTTTTATTTGAGGAAAAGTTACAAAACCAAAATCATTTATTTATCAATTAGACAAAAAAATCCTCTAGATATTCTAGAGGATTTTTTTGTAAGCTTTAAAATCTTTATTTTCTTTTTAATAGGGTTATCCTTTTTTCTCAACCTTTTTTTTAGGTCTATGTACCTGGTTTTCTATTCTTTTAGGTTTTTGAGTTTGTTCGTAAAAGAGTTTAAATTCGGCTCTATCTAATGTTTCATTTGCGTCAGTGTCTGCACTAGCAAAAAGTTTTTCAACTGTTATTTTTTCTGTAGATTCTTTTTCGTAGCGTACTTTGAACTCTTCAAGGTTAATCTTGTCATCCGTGTTGGTGTCAAGATAATTAAACATTTTTACTGATCTATCTTTCTTCGCATTAAGCTTTTCTTGAGCACTTACCAATGAAAATGAAGCAATGGTAATAATAAAAAATCCTATTTTTAATGTTTTAGTAATCATTGTATTACGATTTAGGTATTGTTTAAAATTTAGACCAATATAAGCGAAAAAGTTTAATCTCCATAAAATTATTTGATTTGTCGTAATCCTTCATAAACAATAATGCTTACGGCATTTGCTAAATTTAGACTTCTAATGGATTTACTGTATAGCGGAATTTTAAATAATTGAGTGTCATATTTTTTGACTAATGGTTTTGGTAATCCAACAGATTCTTTTCCAAAAACTAAAAATAGATCATCTGTAAAGTTAATATCCCAATGCGATTTTGTGCCATGACTGGATAAAAACACCATTTTAGCATCTTTATTTTTTAAGAAGAAGTCTTCGGTGTTATCATAATATATAACTTCTAAATGTTGCCAATAATCGAGTCCTGCACGTTTTAAACGTTTGTCATCAATTTCAAATCCAAATGGTTTTACTAAATGTAGTTTTGAGCCTGAAGCTAAGGCTAAACGACCAATATTACCAGTGTTATTTGGTATTTCAGGTTCTATGAGTACGATGTTAAGCGGCATTTTTTCGTGTTAGTTTAATAAGAATTAATCGTATTAATAATACAAAAGGAAAGCCATGGAAGACCACATCAAACCAATCTTTTAAAGCCATTCCGTTTGCTCCTCCTGCAATCCATCGTATTTTACCTAAAAGATGTGGTTCGGGGAAAAATGGAGCTAAGCCTAAGGTTAAACAAAGTAAGAGTATTATTTTCCAGTCGTTGAGCAATTTCATATTATAAGATTGAGCTTACAAAATCATCAATAGCGTCTATTCCGTTTTCAGTTAAATGTTTGATAAAAGCACTACCAATAATAGCACCTTTTCCATATGCTGTAGCTTGTTTAAAGGTTTCATTATTTGAAATGCCAAAACCTACAATTTGAGGGTTTTTTAATTTCATGTCTGCAATACGTTTAAAATAATTGGTTTGCTCCTCACCAAAGCCAGAATTACTTCCTGTTACACTTGCAGAACTTACCATATAAATAAAACCGTTAGATACAGAATCGATATAACGAATGCGTTCATCTGATGTTTGTGGAGTAATTAAAAACACGTTTATTAGACCATACTTTTCAAAAGTTGATTTGTATTCTGAATGATAGACATCGACAGGTAAATCAGGAATTATGAGTCCGTCAATTCCAACCTCTTGGCATTTTTTGCAAAAGGCTTCAACACCATACTGCAACATCGGATTAAAGTAACCCATTATAATTAATGGAATAGAAACCGTTTTTCTAATGTCTTTAAGTTGTTCAAATAACAATGCGCTAGTCATTCCATTTTTTAAAGCTTCCGTAGAACTGGCTTGTATGGTTGGGCCATCTGCTAATGGATCACTAAATGGTAATCCTATTTCCAACATATCTACACCACTTTTTTCGAGATTTTCAATAATAGTAACCGTGTCATTAGTGTTAGGATAACCTGCTGTAAAATAGATTGACAATAGTTTTTTGTCTTCTTTTAGTTTTTCGTTTATTCTGTTCAAAATAGATATGTTGTCTTAATTGTATTTTGGAAATTTTACTGTAAAAATATAACTTAAAAACGAAAGTTTACTATTATGTAATTAGCTTATTTTTTTCTTTTACAGCACTTGAATGTTCGATATTTGTAATTGATTTTAGTTTTTTAAACTAAAAATAACATTGGCACAATAATTGAATTTTTATTTTTATGAAGTATTCTATAAGCTTATTATTAATATTTATTTCAGCAATTTCATTCGCTCAAAAAGAGTTTCATGTTTTTCCTGTAAATGGCAGTACAACTGTCGGGACACCAAATGGTAATGGTAGTATTGAGCGTCCGTGGGATTTACAAACAGCTTTGTCTCAATCTTCAAAAAATGTTAATGGCGGTGATGTTATATGGATTCACGAAGGTATATATACAGGTCGTTATAGAAGTGTATTAGAATCTACAAAAACTAATAAAAAGATTACAGTTTCTGCTTTTAAGAACGATAAGGTCATTCTCAATGGAAATACAGAAGGCAAAGTAAATTATGTTTTACAGGTTAATGGCAGTCATGTGATTTACAAAAATTTTGAAGTCACATATTTAGGAGATTTTTCGCGTTTAGACTCTGATACAGATTTTAAAGCTGCAGTTGGGATTAATCATCAAAAAGGTGAAGACTGTATGTTTCAAAACTTAATGATACACAATATACCAGGTTCAGGAATTGGGTCGTGGAAAGCGACAGGAGGTACAGTAATTGAAAATTGTATGATTTACAACAACGGTTATCAAGGTAAAAGAGGTCATGGAGTTGGTATCTATATTCAAAATCAAAGTGATAACATCAGACAGATAAATAATAATATTATTTTTAATAATTACTATAAAGGTATTGAGGTTTGGTCAGCGACTTCAGGCTCTAAATTAGAGTTTGTGAAGTATGTTAATCTCACTAACAACATCATTTTTAATAATGGTTCTCCTGCAGGAAAGCATGTAGATAATGTTATTATAGCATCCAAAGATGCAGAAGGGATTAACGTAGCCAAGCACATTAACGTATTAAATAATGTCCTTTATCATAATGTAGACTTTAACGATAGCAAAAATTATGGTTATGGTACATCTTTAGCTTTAGGTTTTAATGCTAATGCACCCGTTGAAGATGTTTCGGTTCAAAATAATATTATTATCGGAAAAAATAATGCCTTAAATATATTGCATACAAAGTCTCTAGTTTTTAAAAACAACATTATTTACACTGGTTATATTCATTTTAATTCTTCAGTATTATTAGCTTTAAATAATAGTGGGTTACAAATGGATAATAATTCATACTATACAAGATCTCTCAAAGGGTTTAGAATTTTGAAGCAGCAAGATTATAATATTAAAGCTTGGCAAAATGAATTTAAAATTGAATCTAAAAGTGAATTAAAACAACTCAAAGATTTTAAAACAAATCCTGTTATAAAAGTGTATAAACTTAATAATGATGGGACAGAATTTAATGTTGCTATTTTAAATAAAAATGGAACGGCTGTTCAAGTCAATTTTAATGAATTTGAAATTGAAGAAGGCTCAACTTTCAAAATTTATGATATAGAAAACAAAACTGTTGTTATTACATCTGGTGAAATCTCAAAAGATTTAAAAATAGAATTCCCATTGGCATTAGCAAGTTTTGAAAAACCATTACATAACAATATCGCTACAAAATCTGCTAATAATTTTGGAGTCTTTAGAATTGAATTTGAGCAACCAAAAAAAGAAAGTTTATTTAAACGTTTATTCGGATGGTTGTTTTAAGAACTAAAATCTATTTTTTAATAACTCCGTTTATAATTATAAACAAATTCTATCGTTATAGATTTGGTATTGAATTATATTTGAACCGAAATTAAATCATCAAATAAACACATAACTAAATGATGTTATTCAAAAAACAGTTAATCATCGTTTTTCTAGTTTTTTCTTCAGTAGTAATGGCACAAAAATCTGCCATTTATACCAGCGATTTACAAGACTATCAAAAGGCTTTGGCTTTATATAATAATAAGCAATATAAGGCTGCTCAGTCTTTGTTTGACGATATTAAAGACGAAACAAACGACGTTACCATACAATCCGATTGTGCGTATTATATCGCTAATTGTGCTGTGCGTTTAAATCAGAAAAATGCAGACGATTTAATTACAGCGTTTGTTGAAGAGTATCCAACAAGTACCAAAAGAAATACGGCTTTTTTAGATGTTGCCGACTATTATTTTGATAATGGGAAATATGCTTATTCTCGTAAATGGTATGAGAAAGTAGATGAAAGAAGTATTGCGCGATCAGAAAAAGAACGTTTCAATTTTAATTACGGCTATTCTTTGTATTCTACTAAAGATGAAAAGCAAGCAACCAAATATTTAAATAGAGTTGTAAATTCTGAAGAATACGGTTCACAAGCTAAATATTACATTGGTTTCTTGGCGTATCAAGGAGATGATTACGATACGGCAAATGAGTATTTTGACCAAGTTAGTGATAACGAAAAGTACAAAGAAAAGTTATCGTATTATCAAGCCGATTTAAATTTTAAACTAGGAAAGTTTGAAAAGGCAATAGAACTTGCCCAAGAACAATTACCAAAGAGTAATGCAGCAGAAAAATCTGAATTATCAAAAATCATTGGAGAGAGTTATTTTAATCTTGAAAAATATGCTGAAGCCATACCATACTTAAAAGCGTACAAAGGCAAAAACAGAAAGTGGAACAATACAGATTATTACCAATTAGGTTATGCGTATTACAAACAAAACGATTACAACAGTGCCATTTCAGAATTCAATAAAATTATTGGAGGAGATAATTCTGTAGCACAAAATGCGTATTACCATTTAGGAGAAAGTTATATTAATTTAGATAAAAAACAAGAAGCTTTAAACGCTTTTAGAAATGCGTCACAAATGGATTTTGATTTAAAAATTCAGGAAGATGCTTGGTTAAATTACGCAAAAATTAGTTACGAAATAGGAAACCCATACCAATCCGTACCACAACTATTAACAGGGTATTTAAAGCAATATCCTAATTCAGGTTTTAAAAATGAAGTTGAAACGTTATTAATTGATTCATATATCACCTCTAAAAACTACAAGGAAGCTCTAGAATTGTTAAAGGGTAAAAATAGTTTTGAGCATAAAGCCGCTTACCAAAAAGTAGCTTTTTTTAGAGCCGTAGAATTGTATAACGAAAACAAATACAACGACGCTTTAAACTTATTTAAGAGTTCTTTAAAAGAACCAAGAGATCCGGTTTTTGTGGCAAAAGCAACATTTTGGAAAGCAGAAACAGAATATAATCTAACCAATTATAACGATGCTTTAATTGACTTCAAACAATTTAATGGGTTTAGCGAGTCTTCAAATTTACCAGAAAACGAAAATCTTAATTACAATTTAGCATACACGTATTTTAAGCTTAAAGATTATAATAATGCATCTAACTATTTTGAGAAATTTATAGCTCAACCAAAAAATGACAACTTACGTCAAAACGATGCCTATTTAAGGTTAGCAGATGGCTATTTTGTTTCTAGTAACTACAAAGATGCTATTGATGCTTACAATAAAGCGATTCAAATAAATGAGATTGAAACGGATTATGCAGCCTTTCAAAAAGCAATGAGCCAA
Source organism: Winogradskyella sp. ECml5-4 (assembly GCF_036903175.1). NCBI lineage: Bacteria > Pseudomonadati > Bacteroidota > Flavobacteriia > Flavobacteriales > Flavobacteriaceae > Winogradskyella > Winogradskyella sp. ECml5-4. The sequence continues at coordinate 43,668 of NZ_JAYJLF010000017.1, forward strand.
GGCTATTTAGGTAAAGGTTCAGCTAAAATTTCAGAGTTAAAATCGTTTATAGACGATTATCCAAAATCAGCTTTACGTGACGATGCCATGTATGAGTTGGCAAATTCTTATGTAAAATCCAACGAGTCAGATAAAGCGATGCAAATGTATGACCGTTTAAATTCAGAATACAAAACAAGTGCGTTTACATCAAAAGCCTTATTACGTCAAGGTTTGGTGTATTATAACGGAAATGATAATAATCGTGCATTAACGAAATTTAAAAAAGTAGCAACTGATTTTCCTGGCTCAGGAGAAGCGGTTCAAGCGGTTTCTACAGTACGATTAATTTATATCGATTTAGGTCGTGTAGATGAGTACGCAAATTGGGTAAGAACTTTAGATTATGTTCAGGTTACTGATGTGGATTTAGATAATGCTACTTATTTAGCAGCAGAGAAACCATATCTAGATAACGAAACCGATAAAGCCATTCGTCAGTTTAATAAATATTTGAACGAGTTTCCAAAGGGACTTCACAATCAAAAAGCACATTTCTATTTAGCGCAATTGTATTATAAAAAAGAGTTGTTTGATAATGCACAACCACATTATAAAGCTGTTGTAGACGCCTCAAAATCGGAATACACAGAACAAGCAACGGTTAAGCTTTGTGAGATTTATTTGAGCAAATCTAATTGGGAACAAGCTATTCTTGTGTTAAAAGATTTAGAGCTAGAAGCAGACTATCCTCAGAATGTGGTTTACGCGCAATCTAACTTAATGAATGCCTATTATCAAACTGAAGATTACGTTAAAGCAGAAAGCTATGCTGAAAAAGTTTTAAGCAATTTAAAACTAGACAACAAAGTTAAGAGTGATGCCAAATTAATTATTGCACGTTCAGCCATTAAAACAGGAAACGAAGCTAAAGCAAAAACAGCTTATGCCGAAGTTGAAAAATTAGCAACCGGAAGCGTCGCTGCAGAAGCCTTATTCTATAATGGGTATTTTAAAAATAAAGAAGGTCAGTACGAAGCCTCAAACACTGTTATTCAACGATTGGCAAAGGATTACGGTAGTTATAAATTGTATAGCGCCAAAGGCTTGGTGGTTATGGCAAAGAACTTTTACGCTTTAGGAGATGCATTTCAGGCCACTTATATTTTAGAAAGTGTAATTAGTAATTTTCCGGATTTTACAGATGTAGTTACTGAAGCACAAGCAGAATTGAATAAAATAAAAGCAGAGGAAGCGAAGACGAATTCATCCGTTGAAACTGATGACAACTAAATTCCTGCGAAGGCAAGAATCGCTTAACTGAAATTCGAAAACTTAAATCAAAGCAATGATAAAATTAAAAAGCCTCATAAAATATATTCCATTTTTATTGTTGACGATTGTCTTCACTTCATGTGGCGATGATGACGAAACTCAAGAAGAAGTAGATGTATTTGCTGGTTGTTGCTCAGAAGAACCTGTTTATGGTGCTAACGTAAATAACTTGGATGAATCAAATGGTGAAATAATTGTTTATAATTTATTCACGCCTAATTATGATGCTATAAACGACGCATTTGGTATTGTAAATATTGAGAATTATGATAACCATACAGTAACTATTTATGACATTGATGATAATATTGTATTTGAGAGTTCTAATTATGTAGGATTTGGAAACTTATTCCCAGATGGAGAACAAGGTCAATTTGGTAGTGAGAATTATTCAGATGGGACTTATAAATATAAAATTGTAATAGAGAATGAGGACGTTTTTCGTAAATCTGGGACATTTTGTTTGTTCGGAGATTTTTCAGCTTTAGATGAGCAAAATTTCAGTGATTGCACTATTGGTAGTCAATTTGACCCTGCTCTGACAGGTAATTAAAAGAGATATAATTAGATACATCAAATCAAAACACATAAAATGAAAATCAAGTTTTTAATTTTTATAATAACCATAGCAAGCAGTTGGACATTTGTTGTTGCTCAAGAACGCACAAAAGATACTATTGGAGACCAAACGGTTAACGTTATAAAACCATATACTCCTACAATATCAGATGCCTTTAAAATTAAAGATAATCCAAAACTAGGAGACTCAAATACAGTTAAGAAAAAAGAAATAAAATACAACATTTTTTCTATTCCTGTAGCTTCAACGTTTACACCTGCAAAAGGAAAGGCAGCAACAGTTGATAGAGCAAAAGCAGTAAAATTATACGATAATTACGCATCACTAGGCGTAGGAACATACACAACCATTTTGGGAGAAGTGTATTTGAATCATGAGCTGAGTAAAGACGAAAATGTTGGTGGTTATTTTAGTCATCATTCCTCACAAGGAGGTATTGATAAATTGTTATTAGATGATAATTTTTCAAAGACTAAATTGAATGCACATTATTCTAAAAATTTAAGGGACTTTACTTGGAAAGTAGATGGAGGTATCGATTTACAAACGTATAATTGGTATGGTTTGCCACAACAATATTATGGACAAACGACAGCAGATACTATAAATCCAAAGCATAGTTTTCATAGCTTTAATGTTGGCGGTAAAATTAATTTTGATGATGCCATTGTTAAAGATGCAAGTGTTCGCTTTAGACGCTTTGGTGATGATCAAGATTCAGGAGAAAATCGTTTTATGGCAGAAACCAGTTTTGATGTACCTGTGCGAGATGCTTATATAGATACTGAGGTGTTTGTAGATTATTTAGGAGGAAGTTTTGATACTGATTATACCAGATCTGGTGAAATTAATTACGGTAATTTTATGTTTGGTGTTTTACCGACTTACCAATTAAATAGAGATGACTTAACAATAAACTTAGGTCTAAGGTTAACGTATTATAATGACACCGAGTTAAGCGATAGTGAATTCTTTATCCACCCAAATATAGAAGCGTCTTACCGTTTAGTAGATGAGCTTTTAATCGCTTATGGAGGTTTAACAGGTGGATTAGTTCAGAACTCATATTACGATTTTGCTAATGTAAACCCTTTTGTGTCGCCAACACTTTTTATTGCACCAACAGATCAACAGTTTAGAGCTTTTGTAGGTGTCAAAGGGAAGTTAACTAATAATATTAGTTATAATGTGAGCGGAAACTATACGTCAGAACAAGAAAAGGCCCTGTTTAAAGCTAACGAAGCATTAACATTTCTGCCAGAAGATTACCAATACGGAAACTCGTTTGGTATGGTTTACGATGACGTGACAACGTTTTCTATTGCAGGTGAATTAAATGTAGATTTTAATAGAAATTTTACTTTAGGAGTTAAAGGAGAATATTTTGCCTACAATACAGACGACCAAGCACACGCATGGAACTTACCAGATATAGAAGCGTCAGTATTTATGGACTATCAGATTTCAGAACAGTGGTTTGCCGGAGCAAGTGCTTATTTTGTAGGCGAACGTAAAGATCAAGATATTTTTACCGATGAAATTTCAGATCCTATAGCTACCACAATAAAGACAGTAACTTTAGATAGTTATTTTGATTTAAATGCCCATGTTGGTTACAAAATAAACGAACAATTATCTGTTTTTGCTAAAGCAAACAATATTGCAAATCAAAATTACGAACGCTGGTTAAACTTTCCAGTCCAAGGCATTCAGTTTTTGGCTGGCGCAACATATCAATTCGACTTTTAAAATTCTTACGTAAGTACGAGTTTTATCACGTTATATAATAAAGCGTTCCAATTTGGAACGCTTTTCTTATTTTTACAATGCTTATAAACCAATTAATATGAAGAAATTATTACCTATTCTAACGTTGCTTACAATCTTTGCTTGTCAAAAAGACAAACAAGAAGCAGACTTAATCGTTACAAATGCGAATATTTATACCGTAGATGAAAACTTCAATAAAGCAGAATCGTTTGCTGTAAAAGACGGAAAAATTATTGCTGTTGGTTCAACTTCAGAAATTGATGATAAATACAAAGCTGTTGACACTATTAATGCAAATGGAAAAACTATTGTTCCTGGTTTTATTGATGCTCATTGTCACTTTTTAGGCTTGGGTTTTAATAAACAAACGGTAGATTTAGTTGGTACAACGAGTTTTGAAGAGCTAATGAAACGTGTGTTGGATTTTCAAAATGAAAATAATAAGAAATTCATTTTAGGTAGAGGTTGGGACCAGAATGACTGGGAAGATCAACAATTTCCAAACAAAAAACTTTTAGATAAATTATATCCTAATACACCAATTGCTCTATCGCGTATTGATGGACATGCCATATTAGCCAATCAAGCCGCTTTAGATTTAGGGAATGTGACGAAGAATAGCAAGATTGAAGGAGGAGAAGTTGTTATTGAAAACGGAGAGCTTACAGGAATCTTAATCGATAATGCTATAGGTTTAGTAATGAGCCATTGGCCAAGTCCAACCAAAATGGAAAAAACAAAAGCATTGTTGGACGCTCAAAAAGTATGCTTTGATTTAGGTCTAACAACGGTTGATGATGCAGGATTAAATAAAGATGAAATAGAATTAATAGAAAACCTTCAAAATTCAGGAGAGTTAAAAATGCGTATTTATGCTATGGTTTCTCATTCTGAAGAAAATTTAGATTACTTCTTAAATAAAGGTATTACAAAAACAAACCGACTTAATGTACGTTCGTTTAAGTTTTATGCCGATGGAGCTTTAGGATCTAGAGGAGCAATGTTAAAAGCACCATATTCAGATAAACCTAAGCATTCAGGTTTAATGGTAACAGATTTAGAAACCTTAAAAACAGCTGCAGAACGTATAGCAAACTCAGAGTTTCAAATGAATACTCATGCCATTGGTGATTCTGCTAATAGAGCTGTTTTAGAAACGTACAATAAAGTTCTTAAAGGAAAGAACGATAGACGTTGGAGAGTAGAACATGCACAAATTGTGTCTCCAGAAGATTTCGATTTTTATAAAAATATTATGCCGTCTATTCAACCAACACATGCAACAAGCGATATGTATTGGGCAGAAGATAGAATAGGATCAGAACGTATAAAAGGAGCTTATGCATACAAACAATTATTAAACGCGTATGGAAAAGTTGCATTAGGAACCGATTTCCCTGTAGAGCGTGTCAGTCCGTTTTTAACATTTTATGCTGCCGTTGCCAGACAAGATTTAAAACAATACCCTGAAGGTGGTTTTCAAATGGAAAATGCTTTAAGTAGAGAAGAGGCATTAAAAGGAATGACTATTTGGGCTGCTTATTCTAATTTTGAAGATCATGAAAAAGGAAGTATTGAAGTTGGCAAATTTGCTGATTTTATTATTCTAGACAACGATATTATGACGGTAGATGCTAATGAAATTCCTAATATTAAAGTCTTAAAAACTGTGGTTGGCGGAGAAGTGCAGTAAATTAATGGTCTACCACGCAAAAGCTTTAACGCTAAAAAAAAGTATGACTCTAATTGTTTTTTAATAAATTTTGTCAGTATCTCTGTGTGATAAGTAACTTAAAATATACGAGCCAAATAATCAAAATGCTCGCCATCCTTTACCTTCTCACATTTTAGACCAACCGTTATACAGGCTGTTTTTAAGGTTTCAAAATCGAGATATAGCCATTTCATTGGTGTTTCTTTTTCGCCTTTGTAAGACAGAAAATAATCCAATTCTCCAAGATAGCCTTGGTTAAGATCTAACCATAGACCTCCATCTTCATCTTTGTACATGTATGAAATGTCAGAAGAATCAATTAGAATTTGTCCATTGGGATTTAAAAGCGACTTTAAATGTTTCAAATACCTAGAAACTTGAGTTAGCTCTTGGAAAATCCCTGTACCATTCATTAACAACAAGATGGTGTCAAAAGTTTGAGTTTCTTCTAAAAGTGGTTTTAATTCAGCATTTAAAACACCGCGCTTTTTTGCCACTTTAATGGCGCCTTCAGAACTGTCAATGGCTTTTACATGTAAGCCTTTTTCTTGTAACCACAACGAATGACTGCCAGAACCACAACCAACATCTAAAATGTTACCTTTACTAAGTTGAAGTGCTTTTTGTTCCAATGTTGGCATTTCAGAATAATCTCTAAATAAATAGGGAAGTGGTAAAGGGTCTGCATCCGAAATATGAGTAGAAGTGATAATGTCTTCAGAATAATTTCCGTTCTGGTAATCTAATAATGCTTTTCCGAAGAGATCTTTAGTCATATTTTTTGTGGGTTCGAGTGATTTTTATTTTTATAGAAAATGTAAAGATAACTTTAGTTAAATTTGTTTTATGCAAGACCAAATTAATAATCTTCCAAAGCTCGCCAAAGATAAGCATAAGGAAAATAAAACCTTTTTTACAAAGCTAAAAAAGAAACCACCAAAGCAATTGGACTATTTGATGCAAGAGTTGCACGAAACAGAGTTTGAACGAACGGACTGTTTAACGTGTGCCAATTGCTGTAAAACCACAGGTCCTCTATTTACAGATAAAGATATTCAAAGAATTTCGAAATCTTTTAAAATGAAAGCGCAACAATTTATTGATACTTATTTGCGATTAGATGAAGAAAACGATTATGTGTTGCAGTCGGTTCCGTGTACATTTTTAGGTGCAGATAATTATTGTTCTATTTATGAGGTACGACCTAAAGCGTGTCGAGAATTTCCACATACAGATCGAAAAAAGTTTCAGCAAATCTCTAATCTAACAATGAAGAATGTCGCCATTTGTCCTGCAGCTTATAATATTGTTGAAGAAATGAAAAAACGAATTCAGTTGTAATCGTATTGTGCTTCGGAATAGTTTTTGATATTCAATTGTTTAAAATTATAATATGAAAAAGTTAATTATAGTAGCGTTATTGTTTTTTTTTACTGTGAATCTATCTAACGCTCAGCCGTGGATGACTAATTTGGATATCGCTAAAAGTTTAGCTACAGTACAAAATAAAATGGTACTGATGGTATGGGAAGAAACAACAAAATATCCTTATCCGGTTTTAGTTAATACAGATGATGGTAAGACTATTTTTATTGAAAACTTGTTTGAAGACGAAACTGTAAGCCCTTTAATTTGGGAATATTTTGTACCTGTAATTGTTAATGAAAATAAGTATGCAGATTTATACATGCAAATTAATGGAAAGCGCACCCAAGCATATATAGATAAGTTCAATGAAGACTCTATTAAAATTATGGATGTCAATGGTAATATCTTAAACCTTTCTGGCGATCCTAATAATTATGAGAACATTTCGCAGTTAATTGAAGATTACGCCTTAAATACCGAATTTATTGCGCCTGAATTAAAAGGCTATAAAAATAAAAAGGATTTTTATTCCGCTTATTATTTAGCTTCAAAATATGTTGATTTTTCAATGTATATGAAAGCAGATATTAGAGAAGAGCTGCTTAAACTTGGTAATATTTATTTAGATGAAGCTTCTGAATTTATAAGTACAAATCCTGTTGAAGAGCAGCTCACATTATCACAGCGAATAGAGCTTTTAAAGATGCAACAACTTCTAATTACAAAGTCTCCTAAAAAAGTGCTAAGAAAATTAAAAAGGATAGATGCAGAAGATATTGAAACTAATAACAAAGCATTTGTAGCTTTTTTGTATTACACAGCTTATAAGGTTTTAAATGACGAAACTAATGCTGCATTATGGAAATCTCAAATATCTTCTGTAAATTTGAAGAAAGCACAGATGATTATTAATCTTAATTCTTAAAGGTATTGGAAACCGTCATTAGTTATTTTGAAACCATTCCATCTTTACATAGAAGTCTTATTTTAGTTGGAGGTCTCACTTTTTTTTGGCTGCTAGAAAGTGGTTTGCCATTATTTAAGTTTAAATATAATAAATGGCAACATGCCATTCCAAATCTTTTTTTCACGTTAACAACAGTTGTTATTAATTTTGCTTTAGCCTTTTTACTTTTAGGTGCTGCAGACTGGGTAAAAGTCAACGATTTTGGTATCATTAATTGGATGCCAGACATGCCATTGGGATTGTATGCTTTTCTTGGAGTATTGTTACTCGATTTTTTTGGGGCCTATTTAGCACATTTTGTTGAGCACAAGGTAAAACCGCTTTGGATGGTACATTTAGTACATCATACAGATCACAAAGTAGACACAACAACGGCTAATAGACATCATCCTATTGAAAGTTTAATTCGATTTGTATTTACGCTTGTAGGTGTATTTGTGGTTGGTACACCTATTGCTTTGGTGATGATTTATCAAGCGATGTCTTTAATTTTTACACAGTTTACACATGCCAATATTAAAATGCCAAAAGGCTTAGATAAAGCATTGAGTTATGTAATTGTCTCGCCAGATATGCATAAAATTCACCATCATTATAGATTACCATATACAGATTCTAATTACGGAAATATCTTTAGTATTTGGGATCGTATGTTTGGAACCTTCTTATATATGGAGCGTGAAAAGTTAGTTTATGGAGTAGATGTTTTTCCAGATGAAGTTAAAAATAGTAATATCAAAGATTTACTTAAACAACCATTTGAAGTTTATGAAAAACCTACGCTTTCAGCAGATCTCGAAAACTAGTATAGTTGTATTTTTAATTTTATGTAGCGTGAGTTGCAATCCAATACAAAAACAATTAGACATACAAGGTCATAGAGGATGTAGAGGTTTATTTCCAGAAAATTCCTTGCTTGCTTTTGAAAAGGCTATCGATTTAGGTGTAACCACTTTAGAGTTAGACATCGTTATCTCTCAAGATAAAAAGGTGGTTGTTTCTCATGAAGCCTATATGAATCCGAACATTTGTTATGATACTGAAGGAATGGACATTCCAGATGCATTAAAAACAAAATTTAATTTGTTTAAGATGAATTATAATGAAATTATACAGTTTGACTGTGGATCAAAATTTCACCCAAGCTTTCCAAATCAAACAAAGATAAAAACATATAAGCCTTTATTGTCTGAAGTATTTGATTTAGTAAAAGCAAAACAATCAAATGTTAAATTTAATATCGAAATTAAATCGGAACCTCTGTATTATGGGATTTTTACACCAGAACCAAAACCTTATGTGAAATTGGTTTTAGATGAAATTAAAGACAACCACATGCTTAATCGTGTTAATCTTCAATCGTTTGATCTAGCAATTCTTGAAGAGGTTAAAAAGCAATTACCAAATATGGAAGTGGCTTTACTTATTGATGAGAATGAAACAATTGAAGACAAATTAGAAGCGTTGTCTTATAAACCAGAGATTATAAGTCCGTACTTTAAATTAGTAACGGCAGAATCTGTTAGAAGGTATCAAAATAAAGGTTTTTATGTTATTCCTTGGACAATTAACGAAGAACAAGCTATGGAACAAATGTTATCTTTTAATGTAGATGGCATTATTACAGATTATCCAGATCGTTTAATTAAACTTTTAAAGCAGCAAAAGTCTTTACAATGCAGTTCGTCGAGTATTTATAGCAGATAATGTAAGTTATATGGCATTTAATCCTAAAACCACCTATGTTTAAAGCGGATTAATTAATTACTATTGAGTTAACACATGCTTTTTTATAACTTAAAGTAAGTTCTATTTTGAAAAATTTTATCCGCATTTGCCTCGTCCTCATTCTTTTATTTTTATTAGGTTTTACACTGCAAGCGCAAGAATCTTATGCTAAGCTTGAAAAAAATAGAAATATTCAAGCTAAAGATTTCATTCATCAATTAAATACAACTAAAGACACTCTGATTTTAAGAAGTGATAAAATCATAAATTCACTTTATACTATAAATCAAAATTACACACGTGAACTCGATTTTGAAATTGATACAACGGAGTATAGATTACCACTAAATAAATTATCTAAAGGGAAGCATGTTTTTGTAGCAATACAATCTCCAAAGCGAATTGTATTTGTTGTTAAAATACTAAAGGATATTCCTAAAAAAGAGCCAGAAGGTATTGTTAACTTAAAGCCCAAAAAGATTGTATTTGCAACTAATTAATAGTTCGTTTAATTATATATCAAATAATTACGTCGCATTTTTTTGTAAGCATCTATGTCGTCTTTCCAAGTGGCTTTAATTTCATCTTCTGTTAAGCCAGATTCAATTTGTTGTTGTAATTTCTCGGTTCCTGCATGCGTAGTGAAGTTAGAGGTATTAAAAACTTTTGACTTATCTAAAGCATGGTTAAAAGCATCTATAACATACTTTAAAGTAAAACTGCGCTCTACTTTTATTTCAGATAAATCAACACCATAACAAGTTTCATTCTGGTGCTTTGGGTACTTAGAGCCAAAATTTGCAACAGGTGTATAGCTATATTTAAAATGATTTTTGTCTAAAAATGGTGCGCCAAAACGTTGAAACTGAAATTCTGTACCTCTTCCTGCATTAATATTTGTACCTTCAAACAAACCTAAACTAGGATATAATACTATTGATTGGTCGTTAGGTAAATTTGGTGAAGGTCTTATAGGTAAGCTATATGTGCTATCATGCTTGTAATTTTTCATTTCAATAATTGTAATGTCACAAGTTTTACCGTTAGTAAGCCAAGCTTCACCATTAATCATTTTTGCGTATTCCCCAATGGTCATACCATGAATTAAAGGAATAGGGTGCATTCCTAAAAAGCTACTGTGCTTTTTTTCTAAAACAGGACCATCTATATAATTGCCATTTGGATTAGGCCGATCTAAAATTAATAATGGAATATTTTGCTCGGCACAAGCTTCCATTATATAGTGTAATGTAGAAATATAAGTGTAAAAACGTACTCCAACATCTTGTATGTCAAAAACCAAAATATCTACATCTTTAAGATGCGACGCCGTTGGTTTTTTATGTTTGCCATGTAACGAATAAACAGGTAGCCCTGTTTTGGTGTCCATACCATCTTTTACTAATTCACCAGCGTCTGCTGTGCCTCTAAAACCATGCTCTGGGGCAAAGACGTTTTTGATATTAATATTTAAATGTAGTAAAGAATCTACAATATGAGTATAAGAAAGATCATGAGGAGTTTCAATATTTTTAAAAATAACACTTGTCTGATTTGCAACTACAGCTACACGTTTTTCTTTTAATAAAGGTAGGTATAACTCAGTTCTATTTGCTGCTACAATAATGTTTTCTTCTTGCATTGTTGTATTGAATGTGTCATGCTGAGCTTGAGTAAAGGCAGTTGAAGTATCTGTGTTTACTGACATTTTACCTTTAGAGTCGCCTGCTTCAGACTTAATTCTATTTCCACAAGAAAATGTAAGGAAGCATATCCCAATAATTATCGAGAATAAAACTGTATTTTTGACATCCTTTAAAAGCATAGAGTAGGTTTGAATTTTGAGTTATTTATAGCTAAACGTATAATTGGTAATAAAACGTATAAAAGTAGTGTTTCGGCACCAATAATTAAAATTGGTATCGCAGCAATTGCTATTGGTATTATTGTAATGCTTATTGCCATTGCAACAGGTTTGGGTTTACAGCAAAAAATTAGAGATAAAGTTGTGGCTTTTAACGGCCATATAGAAATTACTAATTATGATACAAATGCTTCGGACGAATCTCAAGTACCAATTTCAATTAACCAAGAGTTTTATCCTAATTTTGATGATGTAGAAGGCGTAAAACATATACAAGGAGTCGCTACAAAATTTGCTGTAATTAGAACTGAAACCAATTTTGAAGGTGTTGTTGTAAAAGGAGTAGGAGCCGACTATAATTGGGACTATTTTAAAGAATTTTTAGTTGAAGGACGATTACCTGATTTTACACAAAAGCAAAATGAGGAAATTTTAATCTCTAAATACCTAGCAAATCGTTTAGAATTTAAAGTTGGAGATAAATTTCAAACCTTATTTGGAAACCCATTAAATGATAGACCACGTATTATTAATTATGAAATTGTGGGCATATATAATTCTGGATTTCAAGAATTAGATGCCAAATTTTGTATTGCAGATTTAAGACACATACAGCGTATTAATAAATGGGAAGCTGACGAAATAGGAAGTTTTGAAGTTTTTATTGATGATTTTTCTCAAGTTGAAGAAAAAGCAGTTGAGGTATTTAAATCGGTTCCTTCAGTATTGAATGCAACATCTATCACACGAAAATATTATACCGTTTTTGAATGGATTAAGATTTTTGATAACAATACCTACGGCATCATAGTTATTATGATTGTTGTTGCTGGTATAAATATGATTACAGCCTTATTAGTTCTAATCTTAGAACGTACAGCCATGATAGGGATTTTAAAAGCTTTAGGAAGTTCAAATTGGACAATTAGAAAGGTGTTTCTTTATAACGCGTCTTACTTAATTGGTTTAGGTTTACTTTGGGGAAATATTATTGGTTTAGGAGTGTTATTTGCTCAGAAGTATTTAAAATTATTTCCTCTAAATCCAGACACATACTATGTAAGTACTGCACCTGTTTATATTAGTTGGGATTATATTATACTGCTTAATATTGGCACATTTATAGTCTGTTTATTAATGCTATTAATTCCTTCAGTCATTATTTCTAAGATTTCGCCAGTTAAAGCTATACGATTTGATTAATATTCAGTTATAAGCATTAGAGGGGTACAGCTATAATTTTTTTATTAAAGACTAATCACTATAATAACGAACTTTTAACTTTATACTTTTAACTTTTCACTTATTTTTGCAATCTGAAAAATTACTATGGACTACGCAGAAAATATATTAGGTACAATAGGAAATACACCATTAGTTAAAATGAATAAACTAGTGGAAGATTTACCTTGTTTAGTACTTGCTAAATACGAAACTTTTAACCCAGGAAATTCAGTTAAAGACCGTATGGCTTTGCAGATGATTGAAGATGCAGAAGCAGATGGACGATTGAAGCCTGGAGGAACAATCATTGAAGGGACATCTGGAAACACAGGCATGGGATTGGCCTTAGCTGCTATAGTAAAAGGTTACAAATGTATTTTTGTAATGGCAGATAAACAATCTAAAGAAAAGGTAGATATTATGCGTGCTGTTGGTGCGGAAGTTATTGTATGTCCAACTGCAGTAGAACCAGATGATCCAAGAAGTTATTATTCTGTATCAAAACGATTAGGAGAGGAAACACCAAATTCATGGTATGTAAACCAATATGACAATCCAAGTAATGCCAAAGCGCATTACGAAAGTACAGGGCCAGAAATCTGGAAACAAACAGATGGCAAGATCACTCATTTTGTGGTTGGTGTTGGTACTGGTGGAACTATTTCTGGTGTCGGAAAATACCTAAAAGAACAAAACCCAAATATTAAAGTTTGGGGAGTAGATACTTATGGTTCGGTATTTAAAAAATATCATGAAACCGGAATTTTTGATGAAAATGAAATCTATCCTTACGTTACCGAAGGTATAGGAGAAGATATCTTACCAAAAAATGTGGATTTTGATATTATTGATGGCTTTACTAAGGTAACCGATAAAGATGCTTGTGTTTACACACAACGTTTGGCTAAGGAAGAAGGGATGTTTTTAGGGAATTCTGCAGGTTCTGCTATAAAAGGAGTATTGCAATTAAAAGAGCATTTTAAACCAGACGATGTTGTTGTGGTTTTATTTCATGATCATGGAAGTCGTTATGTTGGTAAAATGTTTAATGACGATTGGATGCGTGAGATGGGTTACATCGATTAACAAATTCCTGCGAAGGCAGGAATCTCATTATATAAAAAAAATCCTGATTTCATTATCAGGATTTTTTTTGTTTATCCCCCTTTTTAAAGGGTTAATCGTCACTATTTGCTTTATTTTCAGTTTAATAGTAATTAATTTAATGTTATTTCCTTCTTAATTCATCATAGTTGGCAGAAGCATTTACCTACCTTCACCCAAAAGGGAAACCAACTATAATGATAGATCTCAAAATAAATAAACCACAACCATTTTTACCGCTAAAAGATGTCACTATATATAATAGAGGAGAAGACATAAAAAGTATTATTAATGTACTAGAAGCAGGTAATCCTGTTTTAATTACTGAGTTTTATAATAACGGATCTGTATTGCTAAGTGGTTTACAAGAACATCTAAACAGAACATTACCTAATACATCATTTAAGGAGCAACGTGCATATCGTGCAGTTTATCATAAGCTTTCCAACCTTATAATTGTAGAAATTGAAAATCATAAACTAGTAGCAAAGAAGGCTCCTGTTGTTGGCTGGTTTAAAAAATTATATCCAGAAACGAGCGATTTTTTATTAACCCTTCCACAAGTACAAGGTTTAAACAGTGCTTGGCAGTGGTACACAAACGGGATAACAATACCAGGATTGCGAAATAAAATTCATCCGTATTATGGAACGTATTTTCCAACACGTTTCGAGCATTTAGAATTGTTTGATAATTGGTTAAAACGTTACAACGGTCCTAAAAAATCTGCAATAGATGTTGGCGTTGGTAGTGGTATTTTAGCATTACAAATGGTAAAGCATGGATTTCAAAAGGTTTTTGCAACAGATACAAATCCTAATGCTATAATTGGTTTAACAGAAATGATGGGAGATACCAAACTGTCTCGAAAAATAGAACTTGACTTTGGATCGCTTTTTGGCAAATGGAAAAATAAAACAGAACTCATTGTTTTTAATCCGCCTTGGTTAGCCGAAACACGAGGTTTAAATAATTTAGATGTAGCTATTTATTATAATGATACTTTGTTTTCAGACTTTTTTCAAGCCGCAAAGCAAATGTTATTGCCAGATGGAAAGTTGGTACTTATCTTCTCTAATTTTGCACAAATTACAGGTGTAGCCAAATCCAATCCTATTGAACAAGAAATTGCTAAGGGTGGACGGTTTCAATTAGAAAAGTGTTATAAGAAAAACGTTAAAAAAGGATCAGAAAAAACAAAGCGTAGCTTACAGTATAGAGAAACTGAAGAAGTAGAGCTTTGGGTGTTAACGCATGTTTAATGGGCGGTTTTGTTATTGATGCTATAATTAGAACCGAATTTATAGCGATACAAAATACGGTTAAAATGCTTTTAAGGCCATTGTAACATGTTTGTTTCTTAGACTTTAGGTCTTTTTTAAGTATTGAAATTTAGAATTATTTTTCTATTTTTAGTATATGCAAGAAGACTTCCTTCATTATATATGGAAACACAAATCTTTTGATACATCTTTGTTAAAAACAACAAAAGGTGAGTCTATTGCTATTGCTAATTTAGGACAACACAATCATAATGCTGGTCCAGATTTCTTCAACGCACAAATAAGTATTGCTAATCAGCTTTGGGCTGGTAATGTCGAGATTCATATAAAATCTTCAGATTGGTATGTGCACAATCATGAAGTTGATAGGGCTTATGATAATGTTATTCTTCATGTCGTTTGGGAACACGATACCCAAATCTTTAGAAAAGATAATTCAGAAATTCCAACCTTAGAATTAAAGCATTACGTTGATAAAAGTTTAGTCAATAATTATCAAAAACTCATGCAATCTAAATCATGGATTAATTGCGAAACAAGTTTCTCTGAGCTGGATGATTTTTTACTCTATAATTGGTTAGAGCGCTTATATATAGAACGTTTAGAGCGAAAATCTGAAGAGATTCAATATTTATTAAACTCTTCTCATAACAATTGGGAAGCCGTTTTGTTTAAAATGCTAACTAAAAATTTTGGACTTAAAGTAAATGGCGAATCGTTTTTAAGTTTAGCTCATTCGTTTAAGTTTTCAATAGTAAGAAAACTTCAAAAGGATATTTTAGATTTAGAAGCTTTATTTTTTGGACAAGCAAAACTACTTAATGACGATGTGCAAGAGGCGTATTATTTAAATCTTCAAAAACGGTATCAGTTTTTAAAACAAAAATTCAAACTAACACATCAAGGAGTGTTGCCATTACAGTTTTTTAGGTTAAGGCCATCAAATTTCCCAACTGTTAGACTATCGCAATTAGCAATGCTTTATTACGTAAATACGAGCTTATTTTCAGAAATTATAACAGCAAAAACCAAAGAAGACGTTTATAACCTGTTTAATATTGAGACATCTGAATTTTGGAAATCGCATTATACCTTTTCTAAAAAGTCTAAGACTTCAAAAAAAGCATTATCTAAATCATTTATAGATTTATTAATCATTAATACTATAATTCCTTTGCAATTTAGTTATGCTAAAGTGCAAGGAAAACCAATAGAGGATCATGTGTTTGATTTTATGAAACAAATGAATGCTGAAAAAAATAGTATTGTCTCTAAGTTCTTGGATTTAAAACCTATAGAGAAAACAGCATTGACTTCACAAGCCTTGTTACAGTTGAAGCAAAATTATTGTGATAAAAATAAGTGCTTACAATGTGCAATAGGTAATCGTCTAATCGTGAAATATTAACTAACTTGCAGTATGAAATGGTTCTATAATCTATTATTATACTTTCAAAAGCGAGGTTATTACGTTTGCCAACGTATTGCAGACCGTTTGGGAATTAGAGCTAAAATTGTGAGAACGTCTTTTATGTATCTCACTTTCGTAACCGTTGGTTTTGGTTTTGCATTATATTTATTCTTAGCCTTTTGGATGCGAATTAAAGATATCGTTTATACCAAACGTTCTTCAGTCTTCGATTTATAATTACATAATATTAAATGGATAATCCGCTTTTAAGACTTTATAGATCTAAAATTTACACAGCTGTAATGATGCTGGTATTTTTATTGTGTATTGGAGTTTTAGGGTATAGATTTATCTCCGGTTATCAATGGCTTGATGCTATTTATATGACTGTAATAACTGTAACCACTGTTGGTTTTGCAGAAGTCATCCCTCTTGATCCACAATCTAAGATCTTTACTATTTTTTTAATTTTAACTAGTGTAGTCATTGTTGGTTATGCAATTTCAATCATCACGGATTATATTCTCAGTAGAAATAATTTTGAAGACATAAAACAACGTAAAATGCAAAAGAAAATTGATGCGATGTCTAACCATATTATTATTTGTGGTTATGGACGAAATGGAAAACAAGCTGCTAAAAAACTATTAGCTTATGATAAACCTTTTGTAATTATTGAAAGAGATAAAGAGATTATTGAAAAGTTTCAAGAAAATAATATTCCTTTCGTATTTGGAAATGCTAATGAAGATGAAGTACTTTTTGAAGCTGGTATCGAAAAAGCAAGTACTCTAATTAGTGCCCTACCAAGTGATGCCGATAATTTGTTTGTGGTACTTTCTGCACGACAAATTAATTCAAAACTCACCATAATTAGTAGAGCTTCAGAGGAAACATCTTATAATAAATTAAAGTTAGCTGGTGCCAATAATGTCATTTTGCCAGATAGAATTGGTGGTGACCATATGGCGTCTTTAGTTGTGATTCCTGATTTAATTGAGTTTATTGATAATTTAGGTGTTGTTGGCGAGCGTAATATTAATATTGAAGAAATTAAAGTAGAACAACTTTATAATATTAATGAAGTAAAAACAATTAGAGATTTAGATTTACGTCGTAAAACAGGTTGTACTGTCATTGGATTTAAAGATGATAAAGGCGACTATATTGTTAATCCTGAAGCAGAAACTAAATTAATTGCCGGCTCAAAAATCATTGTTTTAGGACGACCAGAACAGATTATAAAATTGAATTCTCAGTACAATATTGAATGATCAATACATTCATTTTATGAGTCTATACTTTACAAGCTCATTTTTTTTTTGCATCTTGTCATCTTTAAAATGCAATAACTAACCATTAAACTAACTAATAACTATAACTCATGAAGAAATATCTTCTATCAATTTTTACAATTTTATTACCGTTTTTGACTTTCGCACAAGAATCAACTTCCGAAAAAATTGATGCTATTTTTAAGGATTACACAGGCTGGTTTGTTGATGCTATTTTTTACGAAATTTCATTTTCAGAAACTTATAAAATTCCTTGGGTACTTATCGTGCTAATTGGTGGAGCATTGTTTTTTACTATTTATTTTAAATTTATCAATATCACAGGTTTTAGAATGGCTATTAGAGTTGTTAGAGGGCAGTATGAAGATATTGAAAAGCATGGTGCAGATACCTTATATGGAGATAATACAGCCAATGAAGGTGAAAATATAATTGAAACCATGAGAGATGATGGTGCAGACGGTGAAGTGTCGCACTTTCAGGCTTTAACAGCGGCATTATCTGCTACTGTAGGTTTAGGGAATATTGCTGGTGTAGCTGTAGCCTTGTCTATTGGTGGTCCTGGAGCAACATTTTGGATGATTGTTGCGGGTCTGTTAGGTATGGCTTCAAAATTTGCAGAATGTACACTTGGTGTAAAATATAGAGATGTTGGTGAAGATGGTACCGTTTATGGTGGTCCAATGTATTACTTAACCAAAGGATTAAAATCTAAAGGTATGGGTGGTTTTGGAAAAGTGCTAGCTGTACTATTTGCCATATTTGTAATAGGTGGATCTTTTGGAGGTGGAAATATGTTCCAAGCCAATCAAGCTGCTGCACAATTTGTTAAAGTATTTGATCTAGATCCAGCGTCTAATGCAGGTATGTATTTTGGAATTGTTATGGCTATACTTGTAGCTGTTGTTATTATTGGAGGAATTAAGCGTATCGCTAAAGTTACTGAAAAAGTAGTACCATTTATGGCTGGTATATATGTCTTGGCTTCCTTAATTATATTAGGAGCGAATTTTAGCTTAATCGACGATGCTTTTGCATTGATATATGAAGGAGCATTCTCAGGATTGGGAATAGCAGGTGGACTTGTTGGTGTGATGATTCAAGGTATTAGAAGAGGAGCTTTCTCTAACGAAGCAGGTGTTGGGTCTGCTGCAATTGCACATTCAGCTGTTCGTACAAAATATCCAGCATCTGAAGGAATTGTTGCCCTTTTAGAACCTTTTGTAGATACCGTTGTAATTTGTACAATGACTGCGTTAGTAATTGTAATTACTAATTTTGATGGTGGTTTTATGGAATATGGTGTTGAGATAAAAGAAGGTGTAGAAATTACAGCAACAGCTTTTGATTCTGTAATTCCACATTTCTCAATTATATTGACAATTGCAGTAATTTTATTTGCATTTTCAACTATGATTTCTTGGTCGTACTACGGTATGCAAGGTTGGGTATTTTTATTCGGAAAAGGTAAAGTATCAGATTTAGCTTATAAAGTGTTGTTTTTATTCTTTGTTGTAGTAGGAGCTTCTATTAGTTTAGGTGCTGTTATTAACTTCTCAGATGCTATGATTTTTGCAATGGTAGTGCCAAACATTATTGGTGTTGTAATTCTATCTCCAATTATTAAAATGGAATTAAAGAAATACTATAAAGCAATTAATGTTAAAGAAGAAGCTATTGAAGAAGGAGCAGATGATCTAAATGAAATATTATAAATAAACACTAATCTCATATGAAATCCCATTTCCAGTTTTCTAATCAACAACGGAATGGGATTTTTTTGTTGTTGATAATTATAATCATTGGTCAATGTATATATTGGTTTGCGCCAAATAGTTTTGCAAATTCAAATAAGGATGTTGCCGAAAACCAGCAACAATTAGACGCTTTTAAAAAAGAATTAGATGCGCTCCGTTTGGTTGAAATAGAGAATAGTAAACCAAAAATATATCCTTTCAATCCCAATTATATTACAGATTATAAAGGCTATACTTTAGGAATGAGCAATGAAGAAATCGATAGACTTCATAAATTTAGAGAAAGCAATCAATGGATAAATTCTGCTAAAGATTTTCAGAATGTAACAAAGGTGTCAGATTCCTTTTTAGCCGTTATTTCGCCTTATTTTAAGTTTCCAAGCTGGGTAACTAATCCTAAACCTAAGCCTTCATATCATAATAATACCTATTCAAATTCTAATAAGCCTAAAACCTATGCTCAGAAAATAGATTTGAATATAGCAACAGCAAGCCAATTAAAAAAAATCTATGGAGTAGGCGATAAGCTAGCAGAGCGTATTATCACATACCGAAATAAATTTAAAGGAGGATTTGTTTCAGATATCCAATTAAGTGAGGTTTATGGCCTGTCGCCAGAAGTTATTGAGCGTATCCAAAACGATTTTACCGTAAAAACACCAAGGACGATTAAGAAGTTTAATTTAAATACTGCCACTAGAGATGAGTTGGTTACCATTCAATATATAGGTTATGAAGTCGCTAACAATATTATTGAAGAACGAACACTGAGGGAGGGTTTTAAATCTTTAGATGATTTGTTAAAGGTTGAAGATTTTCCTATTAAAAAAATCGAGATAATTAAGCTATATTTGTATCTCTAATAAACAACAATACATGTCTAATTTATATTTTACTGAAGAGCACAATTTATTTAGGGAAAGCCTTAGAGAATTCTTAAAAAAGGAAGTTGTGCCACATATTGATAAATGGGAAGAAACAGGTCGTATAGAACGTTTCATCTGGAAGAAATTTGGAGATATGGGGTATTTTGGTCTTGCAACACCCGAAAATTATGGAGGGTTAGATTTAGATTTATTTTATACCGTAATTTTTCTTGAAGAAATGCAACGTATTAACTCTGGTGGTTTTGCTGCAGCAATGTGGGCACATGCTTATTTAGCGATGACGCATCTTAATAAAGAAGGAAATCACGAGCAAAAAGAAAAATATTTAAAACCAAGTGCATTAGGTGATGCTATAGGATGTCTTTGTATTACTGAGCCTTTTGGCGGAAGTGATGTTGCAGGTATGCGCACAACTGCGGTTAAAAAAGGAGATACTTATGTAATTAATGGATCTAAAACCTTTATAACTAATGGTGTGTATAGTGACTATTTAGTAGTTGCTGCTAAAACTAATCCAGAATTAGGCAATAAAGGCATTAGTATTTTTGTAATGGATAGAGATACACCAGGTATTTCGGCAACCAAGTTAGATAAGTTAGGTTGGAGAGCTTCTGATACAGGTGAGATTGCTTTTGATAATGTCGTAATTCCGGCTTCAAATTTAATGGGAGAAGAAGGACAAGGATTTCCATATATAATGCAACATTTTTCTTTAGAAAGATTAATCATGGGAGTTAACTCACATGCAAGAGCAGAATACGCTTTAGAATACGCAAAGCAATATATGTCAGAAAGAACAGCTTTCGGTAGAACTATAGATAAATTTCAGGCTTTAAGGCATACGTATGCAGATTGCGAAACACAAATGGAAATTTGTAAGCAATTTAATTATTACGTCGCT
This sequence comes from Winogradskyella sp. ECml5-4, assembly GCF_036903175.1. Classification (NCBI taxonomy): domain Bacteria; kingdom Pseudomonadati; phylum Bacteroidota; class Flavobacteriia; order Flavobacteriales; family Flavobacteriaceae; genus Winogradskyella; species Winogradskyella sp. ECml5-4. Next base: position 64,835 of record NZ_JAYJLF010000017.1, read on the forward strand.
AAACGATTAGATATGGGAGATTATGTAGTTAAAGAAGCTACAATGTCTAAATTACAGTCTACAAAAATGGCAGACGATGTTATTTACCAATGCCTTCAATTTTTAGGAGGTTATGGTTACATGGAAGAATATCCATTGGCACGTATGTCTAGAGATAGTCGTTTAGGGCCAATTGGAGGAGGAACTTCAGAGATACTTAAAGAAATTATTGCGAAGATGGTAATTGATAATAAGGATTATAAACCAGCGACTTAATAGTTGAATCAAAATATATAAATTGAATCCTACATTAGTGTAGGATTTTTTTTGTTTCAATATTCTCTATTTAATTATAACTATTAGTTATATTTAATGCTAATCAAAAAAAATGAATGAGCCTTAAATCTTTTTCTGAGTACTTACTATTAGAGAAAAAATATTCTAAGCATACAGTGTTGGCTTATTCAAGAGATATTGAAAATTTTCAAGACTTTTTAAAGCAACACCATAATTCAACAGATCTAACTTTGGCCGGTTATTCTGAAATAAGGCAATGGATCGTAAGTTTAGTAGATCGAGATATTTCTAACAGAACAATAAATAGAAAAGTATCCTCACTTAATACATATTATAAATTTCTACTAAAAACAGAAGATATTAATATAAACCCTTTAAAACAGCATAAAGCTTTAAAAGTGGGGAAGAAGGTGCAACTTCCCTTTTCAGAACAAGAACTAAAATTAGTTCTCGAAAACGCTATTGAAGTAAATGATTTTGAAAGTGCCCGAGACCATTTAATTATAGAATTGTTTTATGCTACAGGGATTAGACGTATTGAGCTCGTAAATATTAAGTTAAAAGATATCGATAAAGGAAATAATCAAATAAAAGTTTTGGGTAAGCGTAACAAAGAGCGTTATATACCATTAATAAATAGATTGGTTAAGTCCATAGACCGCTACTTAAGATACAGGGCTGATTTACCTATAGTTGAAGATAAAGAGATGCTTTTTCTAACAAAAAAAGGTCTTAAAATTTATGAAAAGCTTGTTTACAGAATAATTAATAAGTATTTTAGTGAAGCATCTTCAAAAGCAAAATGTAGTCCACATGTATTAAGACATTCATTTGCTACACACTTATTAAATCAAGGTGCCGATTTAAATGCAGTAAAAGAACTTTTAGGACATACAAGTTTAGCAGCAACTCAAGTTTATACACATAGTAGTATGGCAGAATTAAAAAAAGTATATGCAAAGGCACATCCAAGAAACCAACGTTAAGCTTAGGCTTAAATATTTATAAATCAGTGTTAAACGAAAATATTTTAACACGCAAGTTTAACTTAAATTAAAAAACATGAAAGTAAACACCCAATCCGTAAACTTTACAGCAGATAGTAAGCTAATAGATTTTATTCAGAAACGTATGGATAAATTAGATATGTTCTATGATAAAATAATTCAATCCGATGTTTATTTAAAAGTTGAGAATACAAGTGATAAAGAAAATAAAATATTTGAAGTAAAATTAAGTGTGCCAGGAGATAGTTTTGTAGTAAAAAAACAATGCAAATCGTTTGAAGAGGGCGCCGATGCTGCGATTGCGTCATTAGGAAGACAAATTAAAAAACGAAAGGAAAAATTAAGAGCACACAGTTAGATAAAATTTTTTTAAAAAATGTTTTGATTAAATAAATATTATCTTACATTTGCAGTCCGTTAGAAATAGCGGACTTTTTTTCGGTCAGATTTTGATAGTAAAAAAGTGAGAAAAAGCCGATGTAGCTCAGCTGGCTAGAGCAGCTGATTTGTAATCAGCAGGTCGTGGGTTCGAGTCCCTCCATCGGCTCTTTAAAAGTTTGGTTTTTGTTAGAAAAAGAAAGCTTTTAATTAATTGAAATATTGAATTTAATTTTGGGGAGATACTCAAGCGGCCAACGAGGACAGACTGTAAATCTGTTGGTTTTACCTTCGCAGGTTCGAATCCTGCTCTCCCCACAAATAATTTTTGAAAAGTTGTGAAAATGTTTATTTTTGCAGGCTGTAATTAAAAATTATATGGATTGGGTCATCAATCCGGAATTATCTAGCGAAGTGAGATAGTTCAAAATTAAATATGAAAATTTGAAATATTGAAAACCATTAATTGGGTAAAACTAATTAAAAATGCGAGAGTAGCTCAGTTGGTAGAGCGTCAGCCTTCCAAGCTGAATGTCGCCGGTTCGAACCCGGTCTCTCGCTCTAAAATTCCTGCGAAGGCAGTGTCTCATACTCTGAGGTGAGAATTTAAGCACTTTACGCCGGTGTAGCTCAGGGGTAGAGCGTTTCCTTGGTAAGGAAGAGGTCACGAGTTCAAATCTCGTCATTGGCTCTTTTTTCTGGGTCCAGAATATAAATAACAATTGAACACTAATATTAAACAAGAATAAAATAAATTAAACATGGCAAAGGCAACTTTCGATCGTTCAAAACCACACTTAAACATTGGTACTATTGGGCACGTAGATCACGGTAAAACAACTTTAACTGCTGCTATTACTAAAGTATTAGCTGATGCAGGTTTATCTGAAGCAAGATCATTTGATCAAATTGATAATGCACCAGAAGAAAAAGAAAGAGGTATAACAATTAATACTTCTCACGTAGAATATGCAACTGCTAATCGTCACTACGCTCACGTTGACTGTCCAGGTCACGCGGATTACGTAAAGAACATGGTTACTGGTGCTGCACAGATGGATGGTGCTATTTTAGTTGTTGCTGCAACAGATGGTCCTATGCCACAAACACGTGAGCACATCTTACTTGGTCGCCAGGTAGGAATTCCTCGTATCGTTGTATTCATGAATAAAGTGGATATGGTTGATGATGAAGAGTTATTAGAATTAGTTGAAATGGAAATCAGAGATTTATTATCATTCTACGAATATGATGGTGATAATGGTCCTGTAGTAGCAGGTTCTGCTTTAGGTGCACTTAACGGTGAGCAAAAGTGGGTTGATACTGTAATGGAATTAATGAATCAAGTTGATGCTTGGATCGAAGAGCCAGAAAGAGATATGGATAAGCCTTTCTTGATGCCTATCGAGGATGTATTCTCTATTACTGGTCGTGGTACTGTTGCAACTGGTCGTATTGAAACAGGTGTAGCTAACACAGGTGATCCAGTTGAGATTATCGGTATGGGTGCTGAGAAATTAACATCTACTATTACTGGTATTGAAATGTTCCGTCAAATCTTAGATAGAGGTGAAGCTGGTGATAACGCTGGTATCTTATTAAGAGGTATTGAGAAGTCTCAAATTTCTAGAGGTATGGTAATCGTTAAGCCAGGTTCTGTAACACCACACTCTAAATTTAAAGCTGAGGTTTATATCCTTAAGAAAGAAGAAGGTGGACGTCACACTCCATTCCATAATAACTACCGTCCACAGTTCTACGTACGTACAACTGACGTAACTGGAAACATTGCGCTTCCTGATGGAGTTGAAATGGTAATGCCAGGTGATAACTTAACAATTACTGTTGAGTTGATTAACACAATTGCAATGAACGTAGGTTTACGTTTCGCTATCCGTGAAGGTGGTAGAACAGTTGGTGCTGGTCAGGTTACTGAGATATTAGACTAAATAATATAGTTAAATAATTAATTAAGGTGTCTCGATATTTCGGGATGCCTTGATTATTGTTTACGGGTTTAGCTCAGTTGGTAGAGCACTGGTCTCCAAAACCAGGTGTCGTGAGTTCGAGTCTCTCAACCCGTGCAAAATGTAAAATGGATTATTTATAATCCTTTAATAAAGTAAATTATCAAATGGCAGGATTAATAACATATATAAAAGAATCGTTTGAGGAGTTAAAGAATAATGTGTCATGGACTCCATGGCCAGAAGCTCAAAGATTAACGGTTATTGTAGCTGTGTTTTCAATTATTTTTTCACTAGCTATTTGGGGAGTTGATACTGTTTTTAGTAAGGCAGTAAAAGCTTACTTTGATTTGATTCACTAACAACAAATATACAAGAAGAAGATGTCTGAAAAAAAATGGTATGTTGTTAGAGCAGTAAGTGGTCAAGAAAATAAAATCAAAGCCTATATCGAGAATGAAATTTCAAGATTAGGTTTAGAGGATTTTGTTGATCAGGTTTTAGTACCAACAGAAAAAGTTATTCAAATCCGTAATGGAAAAAAAATAAACAAAGAAAAAGTTTATTTTCCTGGCTATATAATGGTTCAAGCTAATTTAAGTGGTGAGATTCCTCATATAATTAAATCCATTACAAATGTTATAGGTTTCCTAGGTGAAACAAAAGGTGGTGATCCTGTGCCATTAAGACAATCTGAAGTAAACAGAATGTTAGGTAAAGTAGATGAATTGTCTGTTGAAGCAGATGCTAATGTTGCAATTCCATTTACAAAAGGAGAAACTGTCAAGGTTATTGACGGTCCATTCAATGGTTTTGATGGAACTATTGAAAAAATTAATGAAGAAAAACGTAAGCTTGAAGTAATGGTGAAAATTTTTGGAAGAAAAACACCGTTAGAGTTAAGCTATATGCAAGTTGAAAAAGTTTAATAATTGTTACATAAAGAGCACTAATCTATGCTTCCAATATAGAGCGGTGTAATAAACATTAAGAAATGGCAAAAGAAATAGACAAAGTAGTTAAGCTACAAGTTCGGGGAGGTGCTGCGAATCCATCGCCACCGGTAGGACCCGCTTTAGGTGCCGCTGGAGTTAATATCATGGAGTTCTGTAAGCAGTTTAATGCGAGAACTCAAGATAAGCCAGGTAAAGTTTTACCTGTGGTAATCTCTGTTTACAAAGACAAATCATTTGAATTTGTAATCAAGACTCCACCAGCAGCAGTACAATTATTAGAAGCGGCCAAAGTAAAGAAAGGATCAGGAGAACCAAACCGACGTAAAGTAGCAAAAGTAACTTGGGATCAAGTTAAAACGATTGCTCAAGACAAAATGGTAGATTTAAATGCATTTGAAATCGGATCAGCTATGAAAATGGTTGCCGGTACAGCAAGATCTATGGGTATCACTGTTAAAGGAGGAGAAGCTCCAAACTAAATTTTTAGAAATGGCAAGATTAACAAAGAAGCAAAAAGAAGCAAGAGCAAAGGTTGATAATAACAAGATTTACTCTTTAGAAGAAGCTTCAGCTTTACTAAAAGAAATTACATACACAAAGTTTGATGCTTCTATCGATTTAGCAATCAGATTAGGTGTAGATCCACGTAAAGCCAATCAAATGGTACGTGGTGTAGTTTCATTACCACACGGTACAGGTAAAGATATGAAGGTTCTTGCGCTTGTAACTCCAGATAAAGAAGCAGAAGCTAAAGAAGCAGGAGCTGATTATGTTGGGTTAGATGAATACTTACAGAAAATTAAAGATGGTTGGACAGATGTTGACGTTATCGTTACTATGCCAAGCATTATGGGTAAGTTAGGACCATTAGGTAGAGTATTAGGACCAAGAGGTCTTATGCCAAACCCTAAAACAGGAACAGTAACTATGGATGTCGCTAAAGCAGTTGCAGAAGTAAAAGCTGGTAAAATAGATTTTAAAGTAGATAAAACAGGTATTGTACATGCACCAATAGGTAAAGCATCGTTTAGTACTGATAAAATTATTGGGAATGCTCAAGAATTGTTATCTACAATTATGAAATTAAAACCAACCGCTTCAAAAGGAACTTATGTAAAGAGCATTTATATGTCTAGTACTATGAGCCCAAGTATAGCAGTTGATACAAAAATAGGATAGTAGTTAAACTTAGAATATTATGACAAGAGAAGAAAAATCCCAAGTAATTGAAGAGTTGACTGCTCAATTGGCAGATAATACAAATATCTATTTAACTGATATTTCTGGATTAGATGCAGCAACAACTTCAAATTTAAGAAGAGCATGTTTCAAATCTAACATTAAGTTAGCTGTTGTAAAGAATACGCTTTTAGAGAAAGCAATGGAAGCATCGGACAAAGAATTCGGTGATTTACCTACAACTTTAAAAGGAAATACATCAGTAATGTATTCTGAAACAGGAAATGCTCCAGCTAAAGTAATTAAAGAATTCCGTAAAAAATCAGAGAAGCCTTTATTAAAAGGTGCTTTTATTGAGGAGTCTATTTACATTGGCGATGATTTATTAGATGCTTTAGTTGATATTAAGTCAAGAGAAGAGCTAATTGGCGAGATTGTAGGATTATTACAGTCACCTGCTAAGAACGTTATATCTGCGCTTAAATCTAGTGGTGGAACCATCGCAGGTATCGTTAAAACATTATCCGAAAGAGAAGGATAATAGTATTGAAATACACAATAGAAAATTAAATTATAACACACATTATTAAAAATTAGAAAAATGGCAGAATTAAAAGATTTCGCAGAACAATTAGTTAACTTAACAGTAAAAGAAGTTAACGAATTAGCAACTATATTAAAAGATGAGTACGGTATTGAGCCTGCTGCTGCTGCTGTAGCTATGGCTGGTCCTGCTGCAGGTGGTGGAGACGCTGCTGAAGAGCAAACTGAATTTGATGTTATCTTAAAAGCTGCTGGTGGTTCTAAATTAGCTGTAGTAAAGTTAGTTAAAGAATTAACTGGTTTAGGTTTAAAAGAAGCAAAAGGATTAGTTGATGATGCACCAAGTGCAATCAAAGAAGGTGTTTCTAAAGACGAAGCTGAAGGCTTAAAATCTTCTTTAGAAGAAGCTGGAGCTGAAGTTGAGCTTAAGTAAGCTTATCTTATCTACAATACAAGGTTTAGGTCTAGAGTCGTACTCTATGACCTAAACCATTTTGTGTATATAAACGTTATATGCATTTTTTAGTTTTTATTTAATAAAAATCTCGTTCATCAATGTTAGCAAAAAAGGCTGAAAGAATTAATTTCTCTTCTATTGTAAATAGGACAGATTACCCAGACTTTTTGGATATCCAAATTAAATCCTTCCAGGATTTTTTCCAATTAGAAACAAAGTCAGAAGAAAGAGGTACTGAAGGTTTGTACAACACCTTCATGGAGAACTTCCCAATAACAGATACGCGTAATCAATTCGTACTAGAATTTTTAGATTACTTTATAGATCCACCAAGATATTCTATCGAAGAATGTATCGAAAGAGGATTAACTTACAGTGTGCCTTTAAAAGCAAGATTGAAGTTGTATTGTACAGATCCAGAACATGAGGATTTCGAAACAATCGTTCAGGATGTATATTTAGGTACTATTCCTTATATGACACCAAGTGGTACATTTTGTATCAATGGTGCAGAACGTGTAGTAGTTTCTCAATTGCACAGATCACCTGGTGTATTTTTTAGCCAGTCGTTTCATGCTAATGGAACTAAATTATATTCTGCAAGAGTAATTCCTTTTAAAGGTTCTTGGATAGAATTTGCAACTGATATCAATCAAGTAATGTATGCTTACATTGATAGAAAGAAAAAATTACCAGTTACAACGCTTTTCCGTGCTATCGGTTTTGAGCGTGACAAAGATATTTTAGAGATTTTTGACCTTGCTGAAGAAGTTAAGGTTTCAAAATCTGGATTAAAGAAAGTTATCGGTCGTAAATTAGCTGCACGTGTATTGAATACATGGCATGAAGATTTCGTTGATGAAGATACAGGTGAAGTTGTATCTATTGAGCGTAACGAAATAGTATTAGATCGTGACACAATCATAGACAAAGATAATATTGAAGAAATTCTTGAAGCTGAAGTTAAAACTATTCTTTTACACAAAGAAAGTGCGCAACAAGGAGATTACGCAATCATTCATAATACATTACAGAAAGATCCAACAAACTCTGAAAAAGAAGCTGTTGAACATATCTACCGTCAATTACGTAATGCTGAGCCGCCAGATGAAGAAACTGCGCGTGGTATTATTGACAAGTTATTCTTCTCTGACCAACGTTACTCTTTAGGTGAAGTAGGTCGTTATAGAATGAACAAGAAATTACAGTTAGATATCGGAATGGATAAGCAAGTGCTTACTAAAGAAGATATCATAACAATCATAAAGTACTTAATTGAGCTTATCAATTCTAAAGCAGAGATTGATGATATTGATCACTTATCTAACCGTCGTGTACGTACAGTAGGTGAGCAGTTATCTTCTCAGTTTGGTGTTGGTTTAGCACGTATGGCACGTACTATCCGTGAACGTATGAACGTTCGTGATAACGAAGTATTTACTCCAATAGATTTAATTAATGCGAAGACTTTATCGTCTGTTATTAATTCATTCTTTGGAACAAATCAGCTGTCTCAATTTATGGACCAAACAAATCCTCTAGCAGAGATTACGCATAAGCGTCGTCTTTCAGCATTAGGACCAGGTGGTTTATCAAGAGAAAGAGCAGGTTTCGAAGTACGTGATGTTCACTATACACACTACGGACGTTTATGTCCTATTGAAACACCTGAAGGACCAAACATTGGTTTAATATCATCTTTATCTGTATTCTCTAAAGTAAATCCATTAGGATTTTTAGAAACACCATACAGAAAAGTAACAGATGGTGTTGTTGATATTAAAAATCAGCCTACGTATTTAAGTGCTGAAGAAGAAGAAGCAAAACTTATCGCTCAAGCAACTGTAAAAGTTGATGACGATGGTAAGATTTTAGATGAAAAAGTAATTGCTAGAATGGAAGGTGACTTCCCAGTAATCGATCCTAAGGAGCTTCATTATACAGATGTTGCACCTAATCAAATTACATCTATCTCTGCATCATTAATTCCATTCTTAGAACATGATGATGCCAACCGTGCATTAATGGGATCTAACATGATGCGTCAGGCTGTACCATTATTACGTCCTGAAGCACCAATTGTAGGAACTGGTTTAGAGCGTCAGGTAGCATCAGATTCTAGAGTATTGATTAATGCAGAAGGAGCTGGTACTGTTGAGTATGTAGATGCTGAAAAAATTACAATTAAGTACGAACGTACTGAAGAGGAAGCAATGGTTAGCTTTGATAGTGATACCAAAACGTATCCTTTAGTTAAATTTAGAAAAACAAACCAAGGAACGTCTATCAACTTAAAACCAATCGTAGAGAAAGGTGATAAAGTTGCTAAAGGACAAGTACTTTGTGAAGGTTATGCCACTGAAAATGGAGAATTAGCACTTGGTAGAAATATGAAAGTAGCCTTTATGCCTTGGAAAGGGTATAACTTTGAGGATGCGATTGTAATTTCTGAAAAAGTAGTTAGAGAAGATGTCTTTACATCTATTCATATTGATGAGTACTCATTAGAAGTTAGAGATACTAAATTAGGTAACGAAGAGTTAACTAATGATATTCCTAACGTTTCTGAAGAGGCAACTAAAGATTTAGATGAAAATGGTATGATTCGCATCGGTGCAGAAATCAAACCAGGTGATATTTTAATTGGTAAGATTACTCCAAAAGGAGAGTCTGATCCTACACCAGAAGAAAAACTTTTACGTGCTATTTTTGGTGACAAAGCTGGTGATGTAAAAGATGCGTCTTTAAAAGCATCTCCATCATTGAACGGTGTTGTAATTAATAAAAAATTATTTGCAAGAGCTGTAAAAGATAAGCGTAAGAGAGCACAAGATAAAGAGGATATCGAAAAATTAGAAGATGCTTATGATAATAGATTCGATGAACTTAAAAATGTTTTAGTTGAAAAACTATTCAACATTGTAAATGGTAAAACAGCTCAAGGTATTTATAACGATTTAGGAGAAGAAATTATTCCTAAAGGTAAAAAATATACCTTAAAGATGTTAAATGCTGTAGACGATTATACACATTTAACTTCAGGAAAATGGACTACTGATGACCATACAAATGAACTTGTTGCAGATTTAATCCATAATTATAAAATTAAGGAAAATGATCTTCAAGGAGCATTAAGACGTGAGAAGTTTACCGTTTCTGTAGGTGATGAATTACCAGCAGGAATTATCAAGTTGGCTAAGGTTTATATCGCTAAGAAACGTAAACTAAAAGTTGGTGATAAAATGGCGGGTCGTCACGGTAACAAAGGTATTGTTGCTCGTATCGTTCGTCAAGAAGATATGCCTTTCTTAGAAGATGGAACTCCAGTTGATATTGTATTAAATCCACTTGGTGTACCTTCTCGTATGAATATTGGTCAAATCTATGAAACTGTTTTAGGTTGGGCTGGTAAAGATTTAGGTAAAAAGTATGCAACACCAATTTTTGATGGTGCAACTTTAGAACAAATCAACGAGTATACTGACGAAGCAGGAATTCCAAGATTTGGTCATACATATCTATATGATGGTGGAACAGGTGATCGTTTTGATCAACCAGCAACAGTTGGTGTGATTTATATGATTAAGCTTGGTCACATGATTGATGATAAAATGCACGCACGTTCTATTGGACCATACTCATTAATTACACAACAACCATTAGGTGGTAAAGCACAATTTGGTGGTCAACGTTTTGGTGAGATGGAAGTATGGGCACTTGAGGCTTATGGAGCATCAAGCACATTACGTGAGATCTTAACTGTAAAATCAGATGATGTTATTGGTAGAGCTAAAACTTACGAAGCTATCGTTAAGGGAGAGCCAATGCCAGAACCAGGACTTCCAGAATCGTTCAACGTACTTATGCACGAATTGAAAGGTTTAGGATTGGATATTAGATTAGAAGAATAAATTAAGTCGGCAGTGGGCAGTCATCAGTAACAGTATTTAACTGTACAACTAATAAGACTGAAGACTGCAAACTGCAAACTGAAGACTATAATAACATGGCAAGAAGACAAGATAAGAATACAGTACAGAAATTTAATAAAATTTCTATAGGTTTAGCATCACCTGAGTCTGTTTTAGCAGCATCTCGAGGAGAGGTATTAAAGCCAGAAACTATTAATTATCGAACACACAAACCGGAACGTGATGGTTTGTTCTGTGAGCGTATTTTTGGTCCTGTAAAGGATTTTGAATGTGCTTGTGGTAAATATAAAAGAATACGTTACAAGGGCATCGTTTGTGACCGTTGTGGTGTAGAAGTAACAGAAAAGAAAGTACGTAGAGATCGCGTAGGTCACATTAATTTAGTGGTTCCTGTAGCGCATATCTGGTATTTCCGTTCGTTACCAAATAAAATAGGTTACCTTCTTGGATTACCATCTAAGAAATTAGATATGATAATCTATTATGAGCGTTACGTGGTTATTCAACCAGGTATTGCTATGAATGCTGAAGGTGAGCCAATTCAAAAAATGGATTTCTTAACAGAAGAAGAATATCTAAATATTTTAGAATCTATTCCTCAAGAAAACCAATATTTAGATGATACAGATCCTAACAAATTCATCGCTAAGATGGGTGCTGAGTGTCTTATTGATTTATTAGCTAGAATAGATTTAGATCAATTGTCTTACGATTTAAGACATAAAGCTAATAATGAAACATCTAAACAACGTAAAACAGAAGCTTTAAAACGTTTACAAGTTGTTGAAGCGTTTAGAGATTCAAACTTAAACAGAGAAAACAGACCTGAGTGGATGATTATGAAGGCTGTTCCTGTAATTCCACCAGAATTAAGACCTTTAGTGCCTTTAGATGGTGGTCGTTTTGCAACGTCAGATTTAAATGATTTATACCGTCGTGTAATTATCCGTAACAACCGTCTTAAAAGATTAGTTGAGATAAAAGCACCAGAAGTGATTTTACGTAATGAAAAACGTATGTTACAAGAATCAGTAGATTCATTATTTGATAACACACGTAAATCATCTGCAGTAAAAACAGATTCTAACAGACCATTAAAATCATTATCAGATTCACTTAAAGGTAAGCAAGGACGTTTCCGTCAAAACTTACTTGGTAAGCGTGTTGATTATTCTGCACGTTCTGTAATTGTTGTTGGACCAGAATTAAAATTATTTGAATGTGGATTGCCTAAAGGAATGGCAGCAGAACTTTATAAGCCTTTTATTATCAGAAAACTGATTGAAAGAGGAATTGTAAAAACTGTAAAATCTGCAAAGAAAATTATAGATAGAAAAGAACCTGTAGTTTGGGATATTTTAGAGAATGTTTTAAAAGGACATCCAGTACTTTTAAACCGTGCTCCTACCTTACACAGACTTGGTATACAAGCTTTCCAACCTAAACTTATTGAAGGTAAAGCAATTCAGTTACACCCATTAGTATGTACGGCTTTTAACGCCGATTTCGATGGTGACCAGATGGCTGTGCATTTACCATTAGGACCAGAAGCTATTTTAGAATGTCAACTTTTAATGTTGGCTTCACATAATATATTAAATCCAGCTAATGGATCTCCGGTTACTGTACCTTCTCAGGATATGGTACTTGGTTTATATTATATGACTAAGTTGCGTAAATCAGATGAAAACTATACTGTAAAAGGTGAAGGTTTAACATTCTATTCTCCAGAAGAAGTAACTATTGCTTATAATGAGAAGAAAGTTGATCTAAACGCTGGTATTAAAGTAAGAACTTACGACTTTAATGAAGAAGGTGAATTAACTAAGCAGATTATAGAAACAACTGTTGGTCGTGTACTTTTCAACGAAAAAGTACCAGCAGCAGCAGGATATATTAATGAGGTATTAACTAAAAAGTCTTTAAGAGAAATCATTCATGGTATTCTTAAAAAGACTAGTGTACCTGAAACTGCAGATTTCCTTGATGAAATTAAAACACTAGGATACAAATTTGCATTCCAAGGTGGATTATCATTTAGTTTAGGTGATATTATTATTCCTGCAGAGAAACAAGGAATGATTGATTCTGCAAACAAACAAGTTGATGGTATTATGGGTAACTATAATATGGGACTTATTACCAACAACGAACGTTATAATCAGGTTATTGATATTTGGACATCTACAAATGCAGAATTGACAGAATTGTCTATGAAACGTATTCGTGAAGACCAACAAGGATTTAACTCGGTGTTTATGATGCTTGATTCTGGAGCAAGGGGTTCTAAAGAACAAATTCGCCAGTTAACAGGTATGCGTGGATTAATGGCTAAGCCTAAAAAATCTACAGCAGCTGGTGGTGAAATTATTGAAAACCCAATTCTTTCTAACTTTAAAGAGGGACTTTCAATTTTAGAATACTTTATCTCTACTCACGGTGCACGTAAAGGACTTGCAGATACGGCTCTTAAAACTGCCGATGCTGGTTACTTAACACGTCGTTTGGTAGATGTATCTCAAGATGTAATTGTATATGAAGAAGATTGTGGTACATTAAGAGGTATCGAAGTTTCTGCACTTAAGAAAAACGAAGAAATCGTTGAAAGCTTAGAAGGTAGAATCGTTGGTAGAACATCACTTAATGATGTTTACAATCCATTAACTGAAGAGTTACTAGTAGAAGCTGGTGGTCATATTGATGATATCATTGCTAAGAAAATTGGAGACTCACCTCTTGATTCTATAGAAGTACGTTCTCCATTATCATGTGAAGCTAAAAAAGGTATCTGTGTGAAATGTTACGGTCGTAACTTGGCTACAGGTAAAATGGTACAACGTGGTGAAGCAGTTGGTGTAGTTGCAGCTCAGTCTATTGGTGAGCCTGGTACACAGTTAACATTACGTACATTCCACGTAGGTGGTATTGCAAGTAACATTTCTGAAGAGAATAAATTAACAGTTAAGTTTGATGGAATTGCAGAAATAGAAGATCTTAAAACTGTAAAATCTAAAGATAACGACGGAAATGAAGTTGATGTTGTTATTTCTAGAACATCAGAATTAAAATTAATGGATGCTAAAACAGGTATTGTTTTAAGTACTAATAATATTCCTTACGGTTCATTTATATATGTTAAGCCAGGAGACAAATTGAAGAAAGATGATGTTGTTTGTCAATGGGATCCATATAACGGTGTAATTATTTCAGAATTCGCAGGTCAGGTCAAGTATGAAAACATTGAACAAGGTGTAACATATCAAGTTGAAATTGATGAGCAAACTGGTTTCCAAGAGAAAGTAATTTCAGAATCTAGAAACAAGAAGTTAATACCAACATTATTAATTGAAGATAAGAAAGGTGAAACAATCCGTTCTTACAACTTACCAGTTGGTGCACACATAATGATTGATGATGGTGACAAGATTGATATCGGAAAGATCTTAGTTAAGATACCTCGTAAATCTGCAAAAGCAGGTGATATTACTGGTGGTCTTCCTCGTGTAACAGAATTATTTGAAGCACGTAACCCTTCTAATCCAGCTGTAGTAAGTGCAATTGATGGTGTAGTTTCTTTTGGTAAGATTAAGCGTGGTAACCGTGAGATTATTATCGAATCTAAATTAGGTGAGGTTAAAAAATATTTAGTGAAACTATCTAATCAGATTCTTGTTCAAGAAAATGATTATGTAAAAGCTGGTATGCCTTTATCTGATGGATCTATAACACCAAATGATATTCTTAACATTAAAGGCCCATCTGCGGTTCAACAATACTTAGTTAACGAAGTACAAGAAGTATATCGTTTACAAGGTGTAAAAATTAATGATAAGCATTTCGAAGTTGTTGTAAGACAAATGATGCGTAAAGTTAGAATCATAGATTCTGGTGATACAATTTTCTTAGAAAACCAATTAGTTCATAAATCAGATTTCATTGAAGAAAATGATAAAATTTTCGGAATGAAAGTGGTAGAAGATGCTGGTGATTCTCAGAATTTAAAATCTGGTCAAATAGTAACTGTTAGAGATTTAAGAGATGAAAACTCTAGTTTACGTAGAGAAGATAAAAATCTTGTAACTGCAAGAGACGCTAGTCCTGCGACAGCAACTCCAATATTACAAGGTATTACTAGAGCATCATTACAAACTAAGTCGTTTATATCTGCGGCATCGTTCCAAGAAACAACTAAAGTTCTTAACGAGGCAGCTGTAAATGGTAAGGTTGATTCACTAGAAGGACTTAAAGAAAATGTAATTGTAGGACACAGAATACCAGCAGGTACAGGTGTTAGAGAATACGAAAACATTATTGTTGGTTCTAAAGCAGAATTTAATGAAATGATGAAGGCTAAAGAAGAAATGAACTTTAATTAAATAAGACGCAGTTTTCACTAGCCGAAAGCAAAGTGAAAGCTGTAAGTCATTTATCCCGAACTGGATTCGAGATCTCATTAAATTGAGAAGTATATTATAATAGAGTAAAAGCCTTCAAGTTATTAACGAGAAGGCTTTTATATTTTAAATTAAAAAAAATAATTATGGCAGACGAAAAAAATATTCCAAAAAAAGGACAAATTAATATTGAATTAGACGAAAAAATAGCAGAAGGTACATATTCTAACTTAGCAATTATTAATCATTCTGTTTCAGAATTTGTAGTTGATTTTGTAAGTATTATGCCAGGAACTCCAAAAAGTAAAGTGAAATCTCGTATTATCTTAACTCCACAACATGCTAAACGTTTATTAAAAGCATTAGGTGATAATGTCGTTAGATTTGAAAAAGCACATGGAGAAATTAAAGATTACGAACAACCTCCAATTCCTTTAAATTTTGGACCAACAGGTCAGGCTTAAAAGCTTAAAAACAAATTATAGATTTTAGGAATCGATAAATTGTTTTTTATAGATTTTATTAATCAAAATTAGATTATTTTAAATAGAGTTTAAGGTTGTTTTATGTTTTTTTAATATAAATACTAAAGATAGTAGTCAAAGTGTCTTTAAAACTTATTAAACGTGATATTTTTGATTTTGACACAAAAAAACCTTTGAATTCTTAGTTCAAAGGTTTTTTTATTGGCTAAATGTTTCGTTTAGGCAACATCTTTCCGATTCAAATAATATTTTAATGCCCCTGAAGGACACTTTTTAATCTGATTAATAATAGCATCAGTTTGTGCTCCTTCTAAATCAATCCAAGGAATCACAGAATTTCTAAATACATCTGAAAGTTGTCTTGCACAAATGCCAGCATTGGCACAACAGCGAGGCTTGTAAGTAACGGTAATTTCAGCGTTACTAAAAACGTTTGCGTTAATTTCCATAATAAGTAGATTAGTTTGGGGTTAATCGTATTATTAAAGTATTGAATGATTTTTGATTACAATCAATTATTCGATAAAAAGTATTTTTAGTCGTTAAATTGATTTTATTTGAAAGAATAATCTGTATTTTTAGATAAGGGGTATACCAAGTTCTATTCAAATTCCGAAGTGAAATGAAAAGTAATACTTGGATATTTTTGTTGAGTCATTTGTAATGAAAACATAGAATCTGCCAAAAACACCAATTGATTTTGCTTATCTCTGGCTAAGAAGCGTTGTTTTACTCTAATAAACTCTTTAAATTCTTCACTTTTTTCATTATCTGTTTTAACCCAACAAGCTTTATGTACGTTTAGATTTTCATAAGTACATTTAGCACCATATTCATGTTCTAATCTATATTGAATGACTTCATACTGAAGTGCACCAACAGTACCTATTACTTTTCTACCGTTTAAATCTAAAGTAAATAATTGTGCAACACCTTCGTCCATTAACTGATCGATACCTTTGTATAACTGCTTTGCTTTCATTGGGTCAGCATTATTAATGTATCTAAAGTGTTCTGGTGAAAAGCTCGGAACTCCTTTATAATTTAGCACTTCTCCTTCAGTTAGAGTGTCGCCAATTTTAAAGCTTCCGGTATCTTGTAAACCAACGATATCACCTGGGTAAGAAATGTCTACAATCTCTTTCTTTTCAGCAAAGAATGCGTTTGGACTAGAAAATTTTAGTTTTTTATTATGTCGTACGTGTAAATAAGGAGTGTTTCGTTTAAACTCTCCAGATACAATCTTTATAAACGCTAATCTATTTCTGTGGTTGGGATCCATGTTGGCATGAATTTTAAAAACAAAACCACTAAATGCTTTTTCGTCAGGTTTTACTATGCGCTCTTCACTTTGTTTTGGTCTTGGCTTAGGAGCAATTTCGACAAAACAATCTAGTAATTCTCTAACACCAAAATTATTTAATGCAGAACCAAAGAATACAGGTTGTTGTTCTCCGTTTAAATAATCTTCTTTATTGAATTGAGGGTAGATACCACTTACCAATTCTATTTCTTCTCTTAATGTGTTTGCCGTGTTTTCACCTACAAGTTTATCTAATTCTGGCGATGCTAAATCCGAGATTTCGATAGTTTCTTCTATGTCCTTTCTACTATCTCCAGAAAATAGATTAATATTCTTTTCCCATATATTATAGATACCTTTAAAGTCATAGCCCATACCAATAGGAAAGCTTAAAGGCACAACTTTTAGTCCTAATTTTTGTTCAATCTCATCTAATAGATCAAAAGCGTCTTTACCCTCTCTATCCATTTTATTAATAAAAACAATCATTGGGATATTACGCATTCTACAAACCTGAACTAATTTTTCAGTTTGTTCCTCAACACCTTTGGCAACATCAATAACCACAATTACACTATCTACAGCAGTTAAAGTTCTAAAAGTGTCTTCGGCAAAATCCTTGTGACCAGGAGTATCTAAAATATTAATTTTAATGCCATTGTATTCAAAAGCCAAAACAGAGGTCGCTACAGAAATACCACGCTGACGCTCTATTTCCATAAAATCACTGGTAGCCCCTTTTTTTATTTTATTACTCTTTACAGCACCAGCTTCTTGTATGGCTCCACCAAATAATAATAGTTTCTCTGTTAATGTGGTCTTACCTGCATCTGGGTGTGATATAATACCAAAAGTACGTCGTCTGTTAATTTCTTTTAAAAAGCTCATAAAAATTATTAAAAAGGAATGCAAATATACCATTAATAACTCCATTTAAAATAACTAATTAATAGCTTTTAAGATATTTTAATATTGTTTAGCATCAATTATAGTTAGACGTATTTGTCTGGCAAATTAATGTTTATTAAGACCTTTTTTAAATTTGTTTTATTATGAATTTTTGTAGTATAATTCTCTTTTTTATTGATATAAATAGGATTACTTTTTTATGATACAGCATGTTTAAGTAGCTTTAGAATATTGTAGCGTTGACCTAAGTATAAAGGCAAAATCATTTGTTACTCTAACATTTTAGTGTTATCTATTTATATTCAATATATTGTTGAATAAAAGTTTCATTAAAAATTAAAAGATATCAAATTTTTTGTAATTTTACTCTTACTAAATTAGGGGATTAATTTTTTGAAGTTGATTAATAGTAAATCTCTTCACTAATACAATAATGTTTAGCTATTTTAAGATTTTAAGTGTGACTTAAAGGCAATTTAATGTGTCTTATTATTTAATATTTGTAGGTTTTTTCTATTAAATATAGATTTGTCTTACAAAAAAAATTATTTATTTACACTTTGTCGGATATATTTGTCATTTTATCGATATTTGTAATATGTTTTATTTACTCAAACTGAATTATACATCAACTATATAATCATATGAAAATCTCTACTCGATTCTCTTTTACTAAGAATATTAATACCAGTTTATATATGTGCATGGTTTTAGCGAAGTTATCTTTGTTTAGGTTAAAAACCTTTTTCCTTGTTGGTTTCTTTTCGTCATTTTTAATAATGAATGCTCAAGAAGATGTAACAACTATTTATGGTGATCAAGGCGGCTTTTTTGTTTCTTCTACTGGAGCAACAGTTACGGCAACAGATTCAAATAATTTATTAGGATTTATAGCTGATGGTGTTACGTACTCTACAGGTGTAGACGATTCTGTTTTAACATCTAATGGGATTGTTTTTACTCCAGCTAACTTTCGTGCTTTTCCGATACCAGGTGTAATCAATTACAGTAACCCAGAATTGTTGGGGGTAGCTTACAATTGGGGTGGAGTGAACCAAACCAATACTCCTTCAGATTATATTAATAATTTTTCACCAATAGTACCTACTAATTTTGTTAGAGATGGAGCTAGTGGTTTAGAGATGAGTACAAATTTTTTCAATATTGATCCGCAAGATATTGGATATGATGATTTAACCGTTCTTTCCGTAGCAAATATTACAGATAACATACCTGATATCATTGTGAATCAGACAGGTGCGCCTGGAGGTAGTGATACATTTAAGTTTGTAGATAACCTAGGAAATACAGTAGGGAATGTTGTTGTTGTTGATTTTTCTTCTACTCCGGTTGTTGCAGGTGTAGATTGGACTATTTATAATGTAGATCCTAGTACAGGAAGTGTTGTTAGTACATTTGGTGTAAATACATATAGAGATTTTAGGGTTTTATCATTTTTGTTGAGTGATTTTGGAATTACAGCTGGTAATTCTTCGCAAATAGTGAAATTTGTGCACACAACATCAGGTAATACAGACATCGCTTTTACAGCTTATAACACTAATAGTCTAGGGTTTAGTACTGCAGTAGATTTGAGTATTGATGCTAGTGTAGCATCTTCAACGAGCTTGTGTACAACAACTGATGTTGATTTGGTTGCTACGGTTACAAATAACAGTGCCAACAACAGTTATAGTTTTGTAGTAGAATCTCCGTTACCGTCGGGTGTAAGTTACACTAGTAGTTCTGCGGTTTTTTCATCTGGGTCTGGTACAGCTTCTTACGACTCAGTTTTAAATGAATGGGTGATTTTTGGTTTACAAGCAGGTGAAAGTGTAATCTTAACGGTTAATGGAGCTGCATCTCCAACGTTACCTATTGTCTATAATACAAGTATTACTAATATGGCTCAATTAGATCCTGATTATAGTAATAATTCATTTACAGTTTCTGAAACCGATTCAGATTGTGATGGTGTATATGATTCGTTAGATCTAGATAGTGATAATGATGGGATTTTAGATGCTGTTGAAGATGAAAATTTAGATTTAGATAATGATCCTTCAACAAATCCTACAGACACAGATAACGATACAATACCAGATTATTTAGATTTAGATTCGGATAATGATGGTATATATGATGTTGATGAAGCTGGTAATGGCGAGTTAGATACAAATAATGATGGTGTAATAGATAGTAGTGATGCCGTATACAATGATGATAATGGAAATGGAATTGATGATGTAGCTGAAGTTAACATACCAATTGATACTTTAGGAGATGGTAGTTTTGATTTCCAAAATACAGATAGTGATGGTGATGGCTGTTCAGATGCTAATGAAGCATATGGAGATGCTGATGCTTCCGGTTCAGATAATGGACAATTTGGTGATCCAGATCCAGCTTCGGTTAACGCAATTAATGGTTTAGTTACAGAAACAGGAGTAGATTATTCTTTAGGAACTAATTTTGCTGTTACCGATCCTATAAATACTTCAGCATGTAATCCTTGTCCTGATACAATACCACCTGGTAACCCAACAGCTGCGATAGCTGCAGCAGATGTAACTTTTGATATAGATAGTGGATTAAGTGCGGGTTTTCCTGCAGTATTAAACTCTATAACAATTGCTGGCGAACCAAATGCATTTACTGCAATATATAAACCAAATAATGTTAATTATCAATACGCAAATCCAGCAGGAAATAGTCAGTATGTTAGAGATCAATTGAGTACAACAGCTACAATAGCAGATGGAGAAGAAATTTATAATGCAGCTTTACTTGCTGCAAATGCTGAAAATGATTTAAGGCATTATGTATCAATGGATAATACCATAGATCCAACAGATTATAATGAATACATTTATAACTCTCCAATTGCTTCTGCTTCTAATAGATATATTATTGTTACTGAACGAAATGGTAATAATGAATTAAGTATTCAGGCCTTAGATAATTCTTTAAATCCTACAGGGAATATTGTATTGGCAAATGCAACAAATTATATTGATACTGGTGTTGCTACCGATTTTACGCAACATGTATTTTTAGCTATTTACCCATTAACCGCGTTAGTGCCATCTGGAACAGATGTTCAAGGTATTAGAATTACTCAAAGTGGAGCAACAGCTGGAGATGGAGGAGATGGAAAAGCGTTTATCGTTTATGACCCTTCATTCTTAGTTTTACCACCTACTATAGAGTATACAACATCAGCTGTTCAGCCAGATTGTGTATCTGTTCAAGGTTCTATCTCTATTGATGCTTTGGATAATGGTGGAGGTGCCATGGAATATAGTGTGAATGGTTTAGCAGGTCCTTTCCAATCAAGTCCTAACTTTAACAACTTGGCTCCTGGTTCATATACAGTTGCAGTTAGATATATTTCCTCACCTAGTTGTGTAGAGGTTGCTTTATCTCCAATCGTTTTGGATGTTCCTGATATTTGTGATATAGTTTCAAGTAATGAATCGGCATGTAGTGATAACGGTACTCCGTTAATTACAACCGATGATACTTTTACTGCAGACATAACAGTCTTCTTTTATAATCCTCCAGCAACAGGCAACTTAGAATTAACAGGAGATGCGACTAGAACAGTTCCTGTAACTAGTTTAACAGCTCCTTCCTATACATTTACGGGAGTAGAATTACCAGCAAATGGCACCAATTTGTCGTTTACTGCTACTTTTTCAGCTGATACTAACAGAACTTTAACAGTTAACGATGTTGTTACTGCGCCTTTTGAATGTAGTGATGAAAGTTGTTATGATATTATACCTGTAGGGAATCCTAGTGCGGCGCTTTTATCTAGCGAAGTTAGTTTTAATATCTCTAGTGCTCCTAATGCAGGATTCCCTGCAGTATTAAATTCTATAACGGTAGCAGGTCAGCCAAATCCGTTTACTGAGATTTATATACCTAATAATGTGAATTATCAGTATGCTAATCCACAAGCTACGAGTCAATTTGTTACGGATCAATTAGGTACAACTGCAACTATAGCTGACGATCCAGCGATTTATAATGCTGCGTTATTAGCCGCAAATTTTGAAAATGATTTAAGACACTATGTGTCTATGGATAATACTATCGATCCTACTGATTTTAATGAGTTTATTTATAATACACCTATAGCAGCTGCTTCTAATCGTTATTTGGTAATTACAGAACGTAATGGTAATAACGAAATGAGTATTCAGGCCTTAGATGGTTCGTTAAATTTAATAGGTAATATTGTGTTAGCAAATCCATCAGTATACATTAATACAGGTGTCCCAACTGATTATACTCAGGAGATATATGTAGCCATTTATCCATTAACAGCATTGGTGCCTTCTGGTACAGATGTACAAGGAATTAGAGTTACTCAAACAGGTGCTGCTGACCCAGGTCCAAACTTTGGTGATGGTGGTGATGGAAAGGCGTTCATAATTTATGATAATGCATTTTTAACTCCTCCCCCAACAATTAATCTTGCAACTACTGTTGTACAGCCAACTTGTGCAACAAATACTGGTTCTATTAATGTAGGAGCAACAGATAATGGAGGAGGAGCTATTGAGTATAGTGTTAATGGTTTGGCAGGTCCTTTTCTTCCAACACCTAACTTTAGTGGACTTGCAGCAGGATCATATACTGTCGCTGTTAGATATGCAGGAAACCCTGATTGTGTTGAAGTTGCATTAGAGCCAATTGTTTTAGTAGAAGCAAATTGTTCTATTAGTTTAATTAAAAGTGTATCTAGTGTAGATGCTTTAGGAGCAGCAGGAATATTAGACGATGAAATAACTTACGAATTTACTGTTACTAATACTGGAGACGAAACATTAACAAATATTATTGTTACAGACCCATTAGTAGGAACAGTAACTTGTGTTTCAACGACTCTTGCTCCAGGAGCTAATACGACATGTAGTGCAACATACGTAATTACTCAGTCAGATATTGATAATGGGGGAATAGAGAATTCTGCAATTGTAAGTGCGGAAGCACCAGGTGGAGATACTTTAGACCCAAGTGATGATATCACAGATGTTTCTGATACTGGTACTGCTAGTGATGGAACGGTTGTAACGGATCCAGAAACAGTAGAGACTGATGATATCGATACTATAAATGGAGATAGTAATGATTCCGATCCAACAAATGATGTTACGCCTTTTGAAATTTCTCAAAACCCAGAGTTAACAGTTACAAAAACAATAACGACTTCAGGAGCGGTATTGAACGATGTTATTGTCTATGATATTATTGTAGTTAACACAGGAGATGTAACAATAACCGATATTGAGATTACCGATGCGAATGCAGACTTGGGAACATTATCGTATCCAGGTGGACTGACAAATATTCCAAGTTTAGCACCAAACGCAAGTGCTACCGTAACAGTAGAGCAAACAATTACTCAAGCGGATATAGATGCAGGCTTTGTAGAGAACAGTGCAACTGCCATAGGAGATAGTCCAGTAGGAACGGATGATGTGACCGATGTTTCAGATACAGATGTAGATCCAAATGGTGATCCAATCTTGGATAATGAGACCGTAGATGGACCAGATACAGGTACGAATCCTACAGAAGATCCAACACGAACAGACTTAGATCAAAGTCCAGAGTTAAGCATAACCAAAACAGGTAGTTTAGACTTGGGCGCTGATAATGCCGTAAGTGTAGGTGATATCATAACCTATACATATACTGTGACCAACACAGGCGACGTTAC
>NZ_JAYJLF010000018.1:0-88320 GCF_036903175.1 Winogradskyella sp. ECml5-4
AGAGATGCATGACTTCTCCATTCTTGGTATGCCTAATTAAATCAAAATGATCTATTAAAAATTCAGGAAGAATAAGTTTCAGTAGTTCTAGATAATTGTCCAAAAGTCTTTTTTTTTTTACAAAAATCAGAATCTTTTTTTAATCATCACACACAACTTTTAGCAATGACCCTAAAACATGCAGTATCAAATTACTACAAAACGAATAATTACATATTAAATAAATATTATAGGACACTTATAACCGTCATCAAATAAAAAAAAATATTTTTTTTTGATTCTGTTCTTTGTATTTATATAAAGGTTTTATATTTGCACCCTCGTTAGAAAAAAACATAACGACTAGTTAGCTCAGTTGGCAGAGCATCTCCCTTTTAAGGAGAGGGTCCTGGGTTCGAGCCCCAGACTGGTCACTAAAAAAAGGTTAAGCGTAATGCTTAACTTTTTTTATATTTACTTCATTATTTTGCGCACGTGGCGGAATTGGTAGACGCGCCAGCTTGAGGGGTTGGTGGACATTAGTCCGTGGAAGTTCGAGTCTTCTCGTGCGCACAATTACTTAAAAATCACATTTATATTCTTCACTAATAAATAAGCCTTCACTAGGTTTCATTGCATTTTACAATTCTTTTTTTCATAATTTTTGTTAATTCTAAACTTCGTATTGGTATAAACCTTATTTTTGTTTAAACATTTTCAAAAAAAAATGAACAATATTAAAGATAGGTTTAGCATTAAAGATCTAGAAAACCTTACTGGAATTAAAGCACACACGATTAGAATTTGGGAAAAGCGTTATAATTTGCTTGAGCCCAAACGTACAGAAACAAATATTAGATATTACGACTTAGCTAATTTTCAAAAGCTTCTTAACGTAAGTTATCTTAATAATAATGGCTATAAAATATCTAAGATTGCAACCATTGATTCTCAGAAAATCCCGCAATTAGTTAGAGAAATTGCAACGGAATCAAATATGGAGAGCCATGCCATAAACGCTTTTAAGCTTTCCATGCTTAATTTTGACCAATCTCTCTTTTATAAGACTTATGATTCGCTTCTTAATGAAAAAGCTTTTCAAGATATTTTTTACAACATTCTTATACCCTTTTTAAAAGAAATTGGATTGCTATGGCAGACAGACACAATTACTCCTGCTCACGAACATTTTGTTTCTACACTTATCCGCCAGAAAATACTAGTCAATACCGAAAAAATTCAGGCCAAACAAATGCACACCTCCAATAAAACATTTGTGCTTTATTTGCCTGACAACGAAATACACGAACTCGGCTTAATGTTTATTAATTATGAGATTATTAGACACGGTTACAGGTCTATATTTTTAGGACCAAGTGTTCCAATACAAAGTCTTAGAGATATTAAAAACTACTATGATGAGATTATTTTTGTATCTTATTTTACTGTTAAGCCTGAAAAAGAAAATCTTTTAAGCTACATAGAAGAATTTGATGATGCCTTGTTAAAAAACTCTAATACGAGTTTCTGGGTTTTAGGAAAAATGCTAGATGGTATTGACAAAATGCAATTACCTGAACATATTAAACCATTCGATTCTATTAAAGCACTAATTAAAGAATTATAAATTAATGTCTAAAACAATATCCATAATAGGTTCTGGTTTTTCAGCTCTATCGGCAGCATGCTATCTAGCTAAAGCAGGACATACTGTTTCTATCTACGAAAAAAATGATACTGTAGGCGGAAGAGCAAGACAACTTATTAAAGATGGATTTACCTTTGACATAGGTCCAAGTTGGTATTGGATGCCTGATGTTTTTGAAAAATTCTTTAACGACTTTGGAAAAACCACCAGTGACTACTACCAACTAGACAAGCTCAGTCCTGCTTATAAAATCTTCTTTTTAGACGATGTAATTACCATAGGTGATCACATGGATAAAATTTGTGAAGAATTTGAACGTATTGAAGCAGGAAGCTCTAAACCATTAAGAAAATTCATAGCAAGAGCACAAGAGCACTACGATATTGCAATAAATAAAGTTGTACTAAAACCAGGTGTTTCACCTTTTGAGTTGGTATCTAAGGAAACCATTACAAGAGTAGACCAGTTTTTTAAAACCATAAGCTCGGAAGTTCGTAAAAACTTTAAAAACCCAAAACTTATTTCAACATTAGAATTTCCAGTATTGTTTTTAGGAGCAAAACCTAATCAGACACCTTCTTTTTATAGTTTTATGAATTTTGCAGATTTTGGTTTAGGAACATGGCACCCTAAAGGAGGTATGTATGAAATTATTAAAGCCATGCAAAGCTTAGCAGAAAGCATAGGTGTCTCTATTTATACAAACAGCAATGTTGAAAAGATAACGGTTAAAAACAATACCGCTGAAAGCATCACTGTTAATGAAAAAATTATTCCTTCTGATATTGTTTTAAGTGGCGCAGATTACCATCATACAGAAACCTTACTAGAAAAACAACACAGACAGTATAGCGAAGCTTATTGGAACAAACGAACATTTGCTCCTTCTTCCCTACTCTTTTATATTGGTTTTGATAAAAAACTACAAAATATAGAACATCATAATTTATTTTTTGACACAGATTTTGAAATTCACGCAAAAGACATCTATGACAATCCTAAATGGCCAGAAGATCCTTTGTTTTATGCCAATTTTCCTTCTGTTACAGATAAAACTATGGCGCCTCAGCATTGTGAAACAGGTTTTTTCCTCATTCCTATTGCGCCTGGTTTAGAAGACACACCCCAATTACGTGACCACTATTTTAATCTTATTATAAAGCGTTTCGAAAAAAGAACACATCAAAATGTTCAAAAACATATTCTTTTTAAGTCGTCTTTTTGTGTTAATGATTTTATAAGCGAATACAATTCTTATAAAGGAAATGCTTATGGTTTGGCTAACACTTTAACGCAAACGGCCTTTTTAAGACCAAAATTAAAAAGCAAAAAAGTTAAAGACTTATATTTTACAGGGCAATTAACTGTACCTGGACCAGGTGTACCTCCAGCCTTAATATCGGGAAAATTAGTATCTGAACTAATTCAAAAAAATTAATTTTAATAAACACAGTATGAAATCAATTTTCGACAATGTCTCTAGAGAATGTAGTAAAGCAGTTACTAATGCTTACAGTACATCATTCTCATTAGCTACAAAAATGTTATCACATAGCATAAGGCAAGATATTTACAATATTTATGGATTTGTAAGATTTGCTGATGAGATTGTTGATACATTTCATGACTACAACAAAGAACAGCTTTTTAACAATTTTGAAAGGGATTTAGAAGCTGCTTTGGAAGATAGAATTAGCTTAAACCCTATTTTAAATTCCTTTCAAGAAACCTATCACAACTATGGCATTGACAAACATTTGGTAGATTCTTTTATGAACAGCATGCGACTTGATCTTCATAAAACAGATTATTTGACCCATGATGAATACGAAGAGTACATTTATGGTTCGGCAGATGTTGTTGGATTAATGTGTCTAAAAGTTTTTGTTAAAGGTGATACTGAAAAATATGAAGACCTAAAAGCATCTGCAATGAGCTTAGGATCAGCTTTTCAGAAAGTCAATTTCTTACGTGATTTAAAAGCCGACTTTGAAGGTTTAAATAGAACTTATTTTCCAGATACAGATTTAAATCAATTAGACGAAACTTCAAAAAAAGCAATTATATCTGATATAGAATCTGATTTTGAAAAAGGATTACAAGGCATAAAACGATTACCTTTAGAAGCTAAATTTGGAGTATTTATGGCTTATCGTTATTATAGTAAATTATTAGATAAACTTAAAAAAACTCCTGCTTTACAGATTAAATCGACTAGAATTAGAGTACCTAATTACAGAAAAATAGAGCTACTTACAAGAAGCTATGTTAAATATCAACTGAATTTACTTTAAAATATAAATAGATAATTATGCAAACTATTTTTTGGATACTGATTTTCTTAAGTACATTCTTTATCATGGAATTCAACGCTTGGTTTACACACAAGTATATTATGCATGGTTTTTTATGGAATTTACACAAAGATCATCACAAAAAAGATCACGATAGTTGGTTTGAACGTAATGATGCCTTTTTTATTTTCTATGCCATTGTTAGTATGGTTTGTTTTTACTTATGGAGTTACGAAGCCATTTGGTATTGCCTACCTATAGGATTAGGTATCTTAGTATATGGTGCAGCCTATTTTATTGTTCACGATATATTTATTCACCAACGTTTTAAGTGGCTACGAAACATAGATAATAAATACGCAAGAGGATTGAGACGTGCCCACAAGATTCACCATAAACACTTAGGGAAGGACAAAGGAGAAAACTTCGGAATGTTAATTGTTCCTTTTAAATATTTTAAACAATAACTAATGAATTATCTGTATTTACTTTTAGATTTAGGGTCACTTTCTATACCTTTTATTTACAGTTTTCATCCAAAATTACAGTTTTATAAGCATTGGAAGTCTTTATTTATTGCCATCATAATAACCATGTGCTTCTATGTTCCATGGGATATTATATTTACACACTACGGCTTTTGGGGTTTTAATGACGCCTATTTTTTAAAGTATAGAATCTTTAATTTACCCATTGAAGAATGGTTGTTTTTTATATGTATACCTTATGCTTGTGTATTTACACATTATTCGCTCTTATATTATTTTCCAAACATGAGCGTTTCTAAAAAAACCACAAAAACTATAAGCTACATCTCATTAGCAATATTATCAATTACATTAATTTTTGCCTATGACAAATGGTACACTTTAGTTAATTTTATTTATGCTATTGGTTTAATTCTATTTGTTTTAAAATTTAATATTAAACTTCTGCAAGAATACTACGTAACCTTCTTAGTAATGTTAATTCCTTTTTTTATTGTAAACGGACTATTAACCGGGAGTTGTATTGAAAATGAAGTTGTATGGTATGACAATAGTCAAAATCTTGCTTTTAGAATTTTCACAATTCCTATTGAAGACATGGTGTATGCGTTTACACTTATACTTACCAATTTATACCTTATGAAACGCATTAAGCTATAAAAATATACAACTATAGCTTAATCTATTAACGTGTTAAGCATTTCTCTAACTTTGTCGCTATTCCAATCTATAGCACCAGATTCGTCTACAACAATTTCTCCTTCTTTATTAATAATAAAAGTTCTTGGTATCGTCTGAGTTGACAAGGTTGAAGGCACTTGATTTAATGGATTATACACTTCAAAATTAAACCCTTTTTTTGTTTTAAATTTTTCTACAGTTTTAAAATCATCACTAGTAACAAACATAAATTCTACTTTAGCGTTGTAGTCATTATATAACTCTTGAAGACTTGGCATTTCTGCAATACAAGGCGGACACCAGGTTGCCCAAAAGTTTATAAATACAACTTTTCCTTTAGTATCATTAAAACTAATAACCTTATTGGTATCGGATATTAACTGCCAATCTGTATAGCTTACAGACACCCTGTCTTCTTTATTAATAAGTGATGATTGATTCACGTAGCTCAACCCTTTATGAAGCGTTACCTGAATAGCACTTCTTGTTTGAGGTATAATAAGTAACAAGATAACCGCAATACCAATTATATTAGAAATTATAGATTTTTTCTTATTTGATTTTTTCATATCCGTATTAATATAAAATAAAGAAGCGCAACACCATAAATTTGGTATCACGCTTCAAATCTAACAAATTTAATCTAACTTAACTTTTTGTTACGGTTCCTGAAATAACAGAAACGGGTCCTACTTCCATTGAAATGGTTGTACGTACAGAAGCTTCTTCTGGTACTACATGCGCTAAGGGTTTTAACGTAAAAGGTGTTGGACTATTATCTGGTACCGGTTCAACAGAAATCACGATTGTTGCACCACGCAAATCGGTTGGAAACGTCATTCCTGCAGGAGCGTTTTGTAAATAATCTTCACCTGGAAAATCTGGTCCATTTCCTGCATCTCCTTTAAAAACTGAAGTAGCTGCATTATCATCTGCTAATGTTGGGTCTGTAAATGTTCCTGTACTAACTGGTGTACCATCTATGACTGCCCAACCTTCGTATTTCCAACCATCTGTTAGCGTTGGTAAATCTAATCCTGCAACAGCACTTCCACTAGAGTTGTCTAAAAACCAAACTCCACTTTCCTCATTAGTATCATCTAAATCTGTTGGTGTTGCTAAAATATAGTTACCTGTAGAAGTACTAAAATCTGCAACTATACCATTAGAATTTACACTTGCCAAAGTTCCGGAAAAATCACCTGCTAAAATTTTTGTAGCAGCTGGAGCGGGATCAGAATCTACTGCAGGTTCAATAGACAATACAAATGTAGTTGCCATAGCTAACTGTACTGAATTTACATTAAATGTTTGAGGAAAATCTACACTACTAAATGTTCCTGTAGATACTGGAGATCCATCTACAATAATCCATCCTTCATAAACAAAATCATCACCTAACGCTTCTAAACCATCAAGGTTGAGGGTTAAATTTGAATTTACTGAGCTTGTGTTATCATCATCACTACTACACGAACTGGCAAAAATCCCTAATGCCAATACCGCTAAAATCATTTTTTTCTTCATTGCTTTTTTAATTTTAAAATTATATTTCAAAATTAAACGACCACAACCTCTTTAAATGTTAGATAGCTAACACTATGCTGATTTTTTTAAGATTCTTATTTCTTTTCTGTTAAAATCTAAGTAATTTTCCTCTTTTAACTCATTAAGCAGGATATTAATTGTTGGTCTCGATGTACCTATAAGCGAAGCAATATCTTTTTGAGTATAGGGATGCTTAATAACATAATCTCCGGTTTTGTCACAGTCGTAACCAAAATCTACACAAAGTTCATCTAGAAATTCAATTAAGCGTGTTTTAGTATCTTTAAACAATAACAATTGTAACCTACGCTCTAATTTTTTAAACTTTAAACCAATGAATTTATAGACTTTAAAACTAAAATTTTGATTGTCTCTCATTAAATCGTGCATGGTATCAACACTTATAGGACATATAGAAGTTTCGTTATCTATGGACTGTGCAAATTCATCACGCTTATCATCTCCTAGAATAGCTTTTTCACCAAATAATTCACCTTTAGTAAGAATGGCTTTTACGATTTCATTTCCATCTTCACTGTAATAGCCAATTTTAACTTTTCCATGTTCAATTAAATAAACTTTATTGGCAGCATCTGCTTCAATATAGATATAGTCTTTCTTTTTGTACGAACAAAAATTATGTTCGTTAGTATAAATCTTGACTTTATGAGGGCAGAGCACCTTAAAAAGGTTAACATTATCAAAGAACCATAGTGACTGCATTTAGAAGGTGTATTTGTTAGATAGCATAATTGTCGAGATAAAAATAGCATCCTAACATAAAAAAGCCCTTGATTTCTCAAAGGCTTTACTTTTATAAAAACGTTAGAGATTACTCTTTAATAATCTTTTTTGAGCCCCATTGTCCTTTATCATCTTTAGCTTTCACGAAATAAACACCATTTTCTAAAGACGATAGATTGAGTTCTAGTGTTAAAACGTATTGTTCCTTTTGCGTTAATACTATTTTTCCTAAAATATCAAAAACAATAACTTCAACGTTTGATTGTTCTGAACTAAAACTCAAACTCACCACATCTTTTAAAGGATTTGGAAATAGTATATATTGAGAATTAAGACTATTTTCTGTTAAACTTAGAGGAGCTACAAATTCAGTATTAAAAGTATTTGTTATTACAGGCGCATTAAAATCGAAAACAATAGCTGCTGTATTAGGCACTATATCACCTATTTCATAGCCTGCTAATGGCTTTATCTTATAGTATACAAATCCATGACTATTAGGTTCGTCAGTAGTTTCATCGGCCAAATTAATATTATTGAATTGCCACGTTAAGGCATCAAAATCGCGTTCAACTGCGTACGAATGACTTGCGCTTAACATTTGAAATGTAGTTTTGTCTAACTTTGGATCTAAAACATTTTCTATGGTTACATTTATTGCACTAGCAGTCCCCACATTTTGAAACCTAATCGTGTAATATAAATAATCGTCTTCTGTAAAACTTACATGTTCAATCTCTGGTCCATGAGATTCGTTAATATCATTGGGATCATAAGAACCTATAATAATTTCTGATAAACTAGAGGAATTATTTTCAACGACCACATCACTGGAAGATGTTGTATACTCTGCAACATTGGTGATCATATCTCCTAAATTCGCAGAAGTGGATACTAATAAATCAATATAAATTACTTCACTTTCACCAGGCAATAAGTTTATAAAATCTAAGGTAAATCCATCTGCCGTTGGTGTAATTGAATTACCTGTACTCAACCCTATTGCTCCAGAATAGGTTACCAAAGGATCCTTAGTAAACGCTACAGTGCCAGAACTGACTGTGGATTCTCCATTATTTTTTATAACAAGCATATTTCTATATGTAAATCCTGGTCTAGGAGCTGACCAATATGATAGTAAATTCACTGAAATATCATCACAAGTATCTTGTACTATTAAATTCATCTCTGAAATTTGAACACACTCTGAGTTTATACTGCTCTCAACTCTTACATATATAACTTCATCACTAGCCATATAATTTTGAGGCGAAGCTATAGCGTTTGCACTACTTTCGGCATCAACCAAAGTAGTATAGTAACTAATATTATATTGATACGTGCTTAAACCAGATAACAACAAAGTATTTTTACTTGTTAAATCAAAAGCACCAATGCCATCAGTAGAGGAGCCGCTTGTATTATCACAAACAATATAATCTAATTCTGTATTTGGAGTTGGTTCTGAAATGGATAATAATTGAAATTGGGTAATGCTTAGATATGGATCGCAATTAAAATTAGTGTTATTTGGATCATATACCCTGGCATAAATAGTTTGATTAGGCGACAATGCCGTATAAGTAGAAGCATTCGTTATTGGATTATTTAGATTACTAGCATCATTATAGCTAACAAAATAATTAACCACTGCTAATTGTTGTCCGCCAATAATTTGAGCATCATTTGTAGTTAAATCAAATACGTTGTCCGTTGCATCAATAGAACAATCTCCCATATTAGGAACCCAAATAGCAAATAAAATCGGAAAATCGGGAATAACCTCTAAAGGAATAATATCTACACATGAACCATCATTTTCTTCAATACGTAGATATAATATAGTTACATAGTCATATACTTGATAATAAGTAATATTGTTATTATTACCTAGAATAGCGTCACTCTCAGTATAATAATATCTAGTTGTTATATTAGAAGCGTTAAATAAATAGTAATGGCTCTGCAAATCATCAATAAAAAAATCATTACACTGAACAAATTCATAGTTGTTATTGTATAGGTAGTCACTCTTTAAGATTTGAACCCAACCTATAAGATTACTATTATCAGAGAACGTTGCTACAACTTTATAATATCCAAGTCCATTGCTATTTCCAGTGATTGTTAATAAAGGATCCGTTGCACCAACAATTTCTTCGTTTGCAGAACTAATTGAAAA
The DNA here is from genome assembly GCF_036903175.1 of Winogradskyella sp. ECml5-4. Taxonomy (NCBI): domain Bacteria; kingdom Pseudomonadati; phylum Bacteroidota; class Flavobacteriia; order Flavobacteriales; family Flavobacteriaceae; genus Winogradskyella; species Winogradskyella sp. ECml5-4. Next base: position 9,565 of record NZ_JAYJLF010000018.1, read on the forward strand.
TCCATAATACCATTGATAAGTAATATTTGTATCTGTTGTATTTATTACAGTTCCATCAAGCTCAAGAGAACCAGTTTCACATAAATATAAAGTAGATGGTAGTTCAATGGTTTGTGCCAAAATTTCATTGGTTTGCAATAACAAGATGAAACTTAAAAAGAGTAGTGTTTTTTTCATAAATTTATATTATAAGAACGAATATACTCTTTTTAATTTAGGGTTAATCCTTTATTAATTGGCATAAAAAAATCCGTTAGAATTTCTAACGGATTTTTATAGTTTATATCACTTAATTATTAAGAGTTTTGCTTTTTAATTAAATTTAAAGCAGAACCTTCATTATACCAATCAATTTGTGCATCATTATAAGTATGATTCAATGCGATTACATCTTTACTTCCATCTGCATGAACAACTTCTAAATGTAATTGCTTATCTGGTGCAAATTCATTTAAATCTATAAAGTTGAAGGTGTCATCTTCTTGAATTAAATCATAATCAGCTTCATTAGCAAAAGTTAAACCTAACATACCTTGTTTTTTAAGGTTTGTTTCGTGAATACGAGCAAAAGATTTTACGATAACTGCAGCAACACCTAACTGTCTTGGTTGCATAGCTGCGTGTTCTCTAGAAGAACCTTCACCATAATTATGATCACCAACTACTATTGATTTTACTCCAGCTGCTTTATACGCTCTTGCTGTATCTGGCACACCACCAAATTCACCTGTCAACTGATTTTTCACAAAATTAGTTTTCTTACCAAAAGCATTTACGGCACCTATTAAAGTGTTGTTGGCTATATTATCTAAATGACCTCTAAAACGTAACCAAGGTCCAGCCATAGAAATATGGTCGGTAGTACATTTTCCGAAAGCTTTAATTAATAACTTAGCTCCTGTAATAGAATTACCAAGAGGTGTAAAAGGCTCTAATAATTGTAAACGCTCAGATGTTGGACTCACAGAAACCTCTACTTGACTTCCGTCTGCAACTGGCGCTAAATACCCATTGTCTTTTACTTCAAAACCTTTAGGAGGTAATTCCCATCCTGTAGGCTCATCAAACATAACTTCTTCTCCATTTTCGTTAATTAACTTATCCGTCATAGGATTAAAGTCTAAACGTCCTGCAATAGCTATTGCAGCTGTAATTTCTGGTGAAGCTACAAAAGCATGTGTATTTGGATTTCCATCTGCACGTTTAGCAAAGTTTCTGTTAAATGAGTGAACAATACTGTTTTTTGGTGCATTTTTAGGGTCGCTATATCTTGCCCATTGTCCAATACATGGACCACAAGCATTCGTAAATATTTTAGCATCTAATTTTTCAAAAATTCCTAAAATACCATCACGTTCAGCTGTATAACGTACTTGCTCAGAACCAGGATTTATTCCTAATTCAGCTTTCATTTTAATGCCTTTATCTATGGCTTGTTGTGCAATAGATGATGCTCTTGATAAATCTTCATAAGACGAGTTCGTACAAGAACCTATTAATCCCCATTCTACAGCTATAGGCCATTCATTTTCATTTGCAATTTTAGACATATCTTTACCAACTGGTGTTGATAAATCTGGAGTAAAAGGTCCATTTAATAAAGGTCCTAATTCAGATAAATCAATATCAATTACTTGGTCAAAATATTGTTCTGGGTTAGCATATACCTCTTCATCAGCAGTTAGGTATGGTCTAATTTTATTAGCTTCATCTGCAACATCAGCTCTATCTGTAGCACGTAAATAACGCTCCATAGAATCATCGTAGCCAAATGTTGAAGTCGTTGCTCCAATCTCAGCTCCCATGTTACAAATTGTTCCTTTTCCTGTACAAGACATAGATGTTGCTCCAGGTCCAAAATATTCTACAATAGCACCTGTTCCACCTTTAGCTGAAACAATACCTGCTACTTTTAAAATGACATCTTTTGGCGCTGTCCAACCAGAAAGTTTCCCTGTTAATCTTACTCCTATCAGTTTTGGAAATTTAAGTTCCCAAGCCATTCCCGCCATAACATCTACAGCATCAGCACCACCAACTCCAATAGCAACCATTCCTAGTCCACCAGCATTTACAGTATGAGAATCAGTACCAATCATCATTCCTCCTGGAAATGCATAATTTTCTAATACAACCTGGTGAATAATCCCAGCTCCTGGTTTCCAAAAACCAATACCATACTTATTAGAAACAGATTCCAAGAAATTAAACACTTCACTACTCGTGCTATTTGCATTCTTTAAATCGGTAGCAGCACCATCTTTTGCTTGGATTAAGTGATCACAATGCACTGTAGTTGGTACAGCCACTTTAGGCTTACCTGCTTGCATAAATTGCAATAATGCCATTTGAGCAGTTGCATCTTGGCATGCCACACGGTCTGGAGCAAAATCTACATAATCCTTTCCTCTTGTAAAGGCTGTAGTAGGTTTTCCGTCCCATAAGTGTGAGTATAATATTTTTTCTGAAAGTGTTAATGGTTTACCAACAATGTCTCTAGCAGCATCAACGCGCTCTGTCATGTTAGCGTAAACCTTTTTAATCATATCAATGTCAAAAGCCATATAGTATATTTAAGGTTGATAATTAGTTTGTTTGTGTCACAAATTTACGAATTATAAAGGGTTTTAAAAAATATGTAACAAAATTGGGATTTTGTTGAATTAAATACTAACTTAGTGTGTTTTACTATCAATTCAGCATTTTTAAATATAATTTATTATGCATTTAATAATTCTATAGCAACTTAAATATCAAATTAATAATTACGCTTATTTAGAATAATTATGAATTTGTCACTTACCTATATAATCTTCAAAATATTATGTAAAGAAAAAACTAATTGAAGTATGTTTTGAGCTTTGAAGTGTCCCTTAAATTAGTCAGAGGTCTTTCAAATAAACGATAAACAAAATATGCGCAAATGAGCGTCAAGCTTAAATACGTTAAGATATAAATTAGAATATCAAATTTAGGTAAGTTATCAGTTGGCAAATTGTATTTCATTAATTGCAAAATAATAGAATAATGTAAAACATAAATAGCATAAGATGTTAAGCTAATAAACGTAATTGGCCTACTTATTAGTTTTGGGGCTTTCTTTAATTCACTTAGCATTGGCAATGCCAATAATATAGCTATTGAATTGAGTGGTAAATACCATAAGTTCCAAAATGTAGAGTGCGTTTCAATAAATATATACTGTAAAGGAACTGCAATATTTATAACACCTAAACTTAACACACTTAATCCCATGGCTATATATTTACTTTGTTTCCAAAATTTTGGTTTCACCATAGAGATATAAGCAGCAAAAACGCCATAATAAATAGCATCTATTCTATAAATCACTACTGCTTTTAAATGGGAATTCCAATGATACATTGTTTTTACATCATCATTAATTGCATAAAGCCATTTAGTTAGTATAAAAATTAAAATAATAAGGAACGTTACGCATAAAAACTGTTTCGATTTTGACAACTTTGTCTTTATAAACAGTGTAAAATACAACAACAAAGGTCCTATTATATAAGCAAACTCTTCAATAGACAAACTCCAAGACTCTACAAAAAAAGAAGGCATTTCTGTAGTCAAATTTTGAAGAAATAGAAAATATGTCCAAAGACGATCTGGTAAAGCCAAACCTAAATAAACGGAGATACCTATGTTTATAATTAATGCTAAATAATAATTAGGAAGTGTTCTAAACCATCGTCTCACCCAAAAATACGAGAGCGATTTAAAATTAAAATTATCAGAGGTATAAAGACGGTAAATAATTCGACCTATAAGGAAGCCACTAAGTACAAAAAATATTTCTACGCCAAGAACTCCTGCAATCCCCATTAAATCTGGAATCACTCCTTGTGCATTTGGCACTATCCAAGATACATGAGAAAAAACAACTAGTACTATTGCCATAGCCCTCATTAGATCTAAACCAAAAACACGTTTTTCACTATGTGCTTGCATAAAATAATAGTACTTTTATTGTGTGAACTCGAAAATACTAAAATATTCAGTTTTATTATTGCTTGTTGCCATAAGTGTTGGTGGAATTTATTATTTAAATCTTCCTAGCAGGCATAAAGCCATTATAAAAACGCGTATAAATCACACTTTTGGCTTGGTTGATAACACTTGGAATATCACAAAAAAAGACCAAACATTATCGCTTATTACACCAACACTTGTTGTCGACCAGATATACAAATCTATGGAAGGCCCTAAGGTAATGCGCTCCTTTCAAATAGATTCTAAAACGGATGATTTGGTTTGGATAACTTCATTTGAAACCAAGGCCATAAGTACAAACGAAGTCGATGCACTCTCCAACGATTATATATGCCATACAAATATTGATTTTTATGATGGCGAACATTATTCGCGCTGGAATTTAAACGAACGCATTGGACAACACTATCCAAGGTTAACTTCAATGAGCAACGGCATTGAAAAGTATAACTTTCCTGATGGTTATGGTTTTCCTGTATTTGGAAATGAAAATTTATTTTTATCCACACAAACTCTTAATCATAATATAAAAAGTGATCCGTTTTCTGTAAAACATCAAATCAATTTAGGCTATAAACCGCATAGTAAAACGATGAAACCGCTACAAAGCAAAACGGTTTTTATTATGTTACCTTATAATACAGATAATCCTTTTCAAGGTCCAACCGAAGCCAATCCTAATATGTGCTTACCGGTTGAAACAGGAAACCATAGTTATAGTAACGATGAAGGAGAAAGCCTTTCTGGTCATTGGGTTGTGTTTCCCGGCAGAAAGCGATATAGTTATGATATTACACATCAACTTCAGCTAAAAGACAGCACAACATTGCACCATATTGCTACACATTTACATCCTTATGCTGAGACATTAACTTTAAAAAATAAAACCAAAGACACAGTAATATTTACATCTATTGCTGAAAATTATACTGATAAAACAGGTTTAAAACGTGTGTCGTCTTTTTCGAGTGCAGAAGGTGTAATGTTGTATCCAGATCATGCTTATGAATTGATACTAGAAGTTAATAACACATCTGGAAGCGATCAGGATATGATGGCGAGTATGTTTCTATTTTTATACGACAAAGAAATGCACGAACAACTAAAAGCTTACAAAGTAAACTAATGAAGCAATTACTATTTGTCTTACTAACTATAGTACTTATGGGTTGCCAATCGAATGTTGAAGAACTGCCTATTTTAAGCTATAAAATTAACTCTGAAGGCGAAAAAGAAACTTATTCTATTAAATATTCTAATTTTAAAGACCAAGACGGATTACATGTTTCTGCTGAAACCATTCAGAACAAAATTATTGTTGCTAATTTCTTTTTTACACGGTGTCCAAGTATCTGTCCGCCTATGCGAACAGAACTTATTAAAGTTGCTGAAGAGTTTATAACTAATGATACTGTTCTACTTATATCTCATACTATAGACCCTAAAAATGACACAATTGAAGTCCTAAAAAACTATTCTGAAGCTACAGCAATACCAAATCATAAATGGCTGTTTGTAACCTCTAGTGAAGAAAACACTAAACATTTAGCCGCTCAATTTATGACAAACTTTAAACCTAACGAGGATGGTACAGACTTCTACCATAGTAGTTACATTGCTCTTTTGGATCACAACCAAAACATACGTGGGTTTTATAACAGTTTAATTCCTGAAGAAGTTACCCGTTTAAAGAAAGACATCAAAACGCTTTTGACTTCTATTAATTAAAAGTAGCATTTAAATTCACTCCACAAAAAAAGCCCTTCATTTCTGAAAGGCTTATTACTTTTGGGTGGAAGACCGGGTTCGAACCGGCGACTTTCGGTACCACAAACCGACGCTCTAACCAGCTGAGCTACAACCACCATTTTAAATTGGATTGCAAAGATAATTTATTTGTTATCTCTTGCAAACAGTTTTTGAAATTATTTTAAATCAAATAACGATTCTACGGCCACATAACGCTCAACTGTATAACTCTCAGCATGTTCCACTCCAATTAATCTCCCTAAATTTCTTGCCCTATACTCTACACTATCTGTAAAGTTCTTACTAGATATCGGAGTTTCAGGCTCTTTACTATTAGGATCAAAGAATTGCGTTTTATAAGCTAATACTGATGCTACCTTTTTATCTATAAAACCAGAAACATCAACAACAACATCTGGCTCTAAATCTTTCCACTGTATATAATGGTATACGGCTTTTGGTCGCCAAGCTTCTTGTACTTGACTTTCATCTTTATAAATGGTTTCAATTTTTTTCAATCCACTAAGAAAACAAGCATCACTAACTAATTGGCTTCCTTTTGGGTGATCAATATGCCTATCATCTATAGCATTACAAATAACTAGCTCAGGTTTGTAATAGCGAATCATTTTAATAAGTTCTAATTGATGTGCTTTATCGTTAACAAAGAAACCATCAGCAAATCGCATATTAATTCTAGATTGTACTCCTAATATTTTAGCAGCATTAAAAGCCTCTTCATCACGTGTTTCGGCTGTTCCTCTAGTCCCTAATTCGCCTCTTGTTAAATCTATAATACCTACTTTTTTTCCTTTTGAAACTTCTTTTGCTAAGGTTGCGCCACAGCCTAATTCAACATCATCTGGATGTGCACCAATAGCCAAAATATCTAATTTCATACGTCTTTTAATTTTTTCTAAGTATCAAAAATATTAAAAAGAAGGTAGATAATCGCTTTCTTTTTAATTCGCAAACGGTTTCGATTGCATAAATCTTTTATTTTCTCAAATTTTAGTGGTCTAAATTGAAAAATCCGCAATACTTCTAAAGTATGACTTTCGTCATGAATATTGCTTCCTATTGACTATATCTTTACGCTATTATTCAAAGATAACGTCCTTATGACCTTAATGTTAGCCATTCTAATTATTACCATTTCCTTATTCATTTGGGGTAAATTCACACCAGATATTATCGCACTTCTTTCTATGTTAAGCTTGTTTGTCTTTGGAATTTTAGATTTAACAGAAACATTAAGCGGATTTAGTAATCCAACCGTGATTATGATTGCTGCTCTATTTATTATAGGAGAAGGACTCTCTCAAACAGGTTGGACTGCTTTGGCTGGTGAAAAATTTATAAAAATGGCTGGCAAAAGCAAAATGAAGCTTTTATTAATAACAACTTTAGGTTCTGGATTACTATCTGGAGTCGTAAGTAATACTGGTACTGTAGCAACACTAATGCCTGTAACCATTGCATCTGCTTGGAGTATTGGTACCTTACCTTCTAAATTATTAATGCCCGTAGCTTTTGGCTCAAATACTGGTGGTCTGCTAACTTTAACAGGCACTCCTCCAAACATTATTGTAAATAATACAATGCTAGAAAGTGGTTTAGAAGGGTTTTCTTTCTTTGAATTTGGACTTATAGGATTACCGCTATTATTATTAACACTACTCTACTTTAAATATATAGGCTACAGACTTTTGCCTAGCAATAAAACCAATAATAAGCCTGTTAATGTTAGCACTACACTTCACCAATGGATTGAAGCATATAAAGTAGATGGCGACTATTATAGATTGAGAGTAAGATCTGTATCTCCATTCTTAAATACCAAATTAGGGGATTGGAATCTTGAAAAAGATTATGGTATTACCATATTACGTATTAAACGTAGACATCCAAACCGTCTAAAAGGTAATCATCCTTTTATTGAACTTCCGACAGATGACACTGAATTTTTATACCACGATATTATTACTGTTAAAGGTAATACTGAAGCGATTAATACCTTAATGATAAAATTTAGATTAGGTCTCTTACCATTAGAACCTATTGCTAATGAATTACGAAACAACCTCATCAATCAAGAAGTTGGTATGGCAGAGGTTTTGGTAACTCCGCAATCTGCACTTGTAGGACGAAATATAAGTTCAGGGCATTTCTTTGAACGTTACAACGTACAACTTATGGCTGCGTCAAGAAATGCAAAACCTTTAATAGACAGAGAAATTACAGTAAAGGCAGGTGATGCGTTTTTAATTAGAGGGCAATGGAGCGCTATTGATGAGTTAAAAAAACACTACGAGCATTTGGTTATTTGTGGTAGTCCTGAAGGCATGGCTAAAACGGTTACAGACCTTACTATTAAATCGTATATCGCATTAGCTGCCTTATTATTAATGATTGCATTATTAGTATTTGAAATCGTACCAGGAGCAGTTGCTGCATTAATATCTGCTGGCCTAATAATGATTACCGGTTGTGTCCCAATGGTAAAAGCTTACAAAGGTATAAGCTGGATAAGCGTTGTAATGATTGCAGCTATGATACCAATGGGAATTGCATTACAAAAAACAGGTACAGCAGAACTGATTGCTAACGGTTTGGTCGCTTCATTAGGAAGCTTACACCCTGTTGTTTTATTAGGAGGTGTGTTTTTACTCACTACAACTTTTAGTCAAGTTATTAATAACTCAGCCACAGCAGTATTAATGGCGCCTATTGTAATTATTGCAGCAAACACGCTTAACATCTCTGCAGCTCCTTTTATGATTGTAGTAGCGATTAGTGCTTCAACAGCATTTTTAACACCAGTAGGTACAACGACAAATGCTATGGTAATGACTGCAGGTGGCTATAAATTTATGGATTACTTAAAAGTAGGTGCGCCATTGCTTCTACTCTTCTTAATAACCTCTTTACTATTAGTGCCATTAATTTGGCCATTTTAAAAGGAACGTGGAATTAAAAAATTATAAATCATGGAAACTTTATTAAACAATTCAATTATGAAAACTAGAGACCTTACTAAATATGGACTTAAGGACACCAAAGCTCATTGGAATCTTTCTCCTGAAAAACTACAAGCCATTACTATTGAAAAAGGAATGGGAAAAGAAACTGCGAACGGCACTTTAGCTATAAATACAGGAAAATTCACAGGACGTTCACCTCAAGATCGTTTTATAGTTCGAGATGAATATACTGTAGATAAAGTTTGGTGGGGAAAAACGAACAAAGCAATTTCCCTAGATAATTTTGATAAACTACAATCTGAAATCACTAACTATTTAAGTGGCAAAGAAATTTATGTTAGAGATGCTTACGTATGTGCTGATCCTGAATATAAAACCAATGTAAGAACTGTAACAGAATATCCTTGGTCTAACATGTTTACATATAATATGTTTTTAAGATCTGATGAATCTGAATTAGAAAATTTTAAAGAAGAATGGTTGGTACTTTGTGCTCCAGGATATGAAGCACCAGATCCTAAAGCTGTTGGATTACGTCAAGGAAATTTTTCAATTCTTAATTTTACTAAGAAAATTGCTTTAATTGGTGGTTCTGCTTATACAGGTGAAATTAAAAAAGGTATTTTTTCTTCATTAAACTTTATTCTTCCGGTTGAAAAAAACGTTTTACCAATGCACTGTTCTGCTAATGTTGGCGAAGATGGAGACACAGCTATTTTCTTTGGTTTATCTGGTACAGGTAAAACAACCTTATCTGCCGATCCAAACCGAAAATTAATTGGTGATGATGAGCATGGTTGGACAGCAGAAAACAATATCTTTAATTTTGAAGGTGGTTGTTATGCAAAAGTGATTGACTTAACTGAAGAAAAAGAACCCGATATTTTTAGAGCCATTAGACCAGGTGCAATTCTTGAAAATGTCATCTTCAAAGACAATGGAGAAGTTGATTATATGGACAGTAGCATTACACAAAACACACGTGTAAGTTACCCGATTTATCATATAGATAATATCCAAAAACCGTCTTACGCTAGTAATCCCACAAATATTTTCTTCTTAACAGCAGATGCTTTTGGTGTATTGCCACCGGTTTCAAAATTAACACCAGGCCAAGCGGCTTACCATTTTATTTCTGGTTACACCGCCAAGGTAGCAGGTACAGAAGCTGGTATTACAGAGCCAGTACCATCTTTCTCTGCATGTTTTGGAGAACCATTTATGCCATTACACCCAACAGTTTATGCTGAAATGTTAAGTAAAAAAATGCAAGATGCAGGTGTCAACGTTTGGCTAATAAATACGGGTTGGAGCGCAGGACCTTATGGAGTTGGTTCTCGTATAAAACTAAAATATACAAGAGCTATGATTACGGCGATTCTTGAAGGGAAATTAGATAATGTAGATTTCGAACAACATCCAATATTTGGTTTATTTATGCCAAAATCATGTCCTAATGTACCTGACGACATATTAGACCCAATGAATACTTGGGAAAATAAAGGCCAGTATGTTAGTAAATCTATTCAACTTGCACATTCTTTCCATTTGAATTTTGAAAAATTTGCAAGTGAAGCATCTCAACAAATCATTGAAGGTGGTCCATTAATTGATGAACACCATCATTTAAACGACCATATTTAATAATTCCATGACTGAAAAGAGCCCAGAAATGGGCTCTTTTTCTTATACAGTCTATTATGAAAAACACCCTATACATAGTATTCGCTTTCATTATATTTCAAGCGCAATTGCATGCACAAAACACAGGAGAAAATAAATTAGGATCTTGGTATGAAGTGACATCATCTAACAAAATAAGTGATAAATTTAGTGTAAGCGGCTCTTTCACTAATTGGAACTATGAATTACCCGCTAATAAAGCACACTTACTTTTAGGAATCATAGGGCTGAATTATCATTTTAACCCAAAATTATCCATTGGTTTAAGCTATGCTTATGGTGATATTGATTCATCATTTGAAGTCAATGATATTCCCCATACCAGAGACAATAGAATAATTGAACAGTTAGTCTTTAATCATAAAGCAAACACTATTGGTTTTTCTCATAGGTTAAGATTAGAACAACGGTTCTTAGCATATCCTACAGAAAACCTATTAAAACATAGAATACGTTACCGATTTAAAATTAAAATACCACTAAATAACATGCTCTTTATTTCATCCTATGATGAAATTCATTTCAACTTAAACGCTTTTGATTTTCAACAAAATAGAGCTTTTGTGGGTCTGGGTATTTTAATAACCAACACTATAAATACCGAAATCGGTTATGCAAGACATGCATTTAAAACTAAAAACTTCAACAGACTGTCTCTACAACTAAATTTAAAATGTGATTTTAGACAAAAAACACTTTAAATATTAGTGCTTTGTACTATTTATAGCTTGTTCTATATCGCGTTTTAAATCCTTTACATCTTCTATACCTACAGAAAATCGAATTAACTGATTGCTAAGTCCAATAGCATCACGCTCATCTTGAGTTAATAATGCGTGAGATGTTAAATGCGGAGATAACACAGTACTCTCAACACCAGCCAAACTCATAGACGATTTAATAAGCTTGAGTTCTTTTTGAAATTGTTGCGAATCGATGCCACCTATCAATTCAAAAGACAACATAGCTCCAAAACCTTTCATTTGTGACTTAGCTAACTTGTAATCTGGATGCGACTTTAATCCTGGATAATAAACCTTTAAAACCTTTGGATGTTTTTCTAACCATTTGGCCAACTTCATAGCATTTTTGGTTTGTGCTTTTACACGCAGCCCTAAAGTTTTCATACTACGTTCTAACATCCAAACAGTCATATCACTTAGACTTCCACCAAGATTCTTACCAACATTCCATATGCGTTCCATATGTTCATTAGAGCTTGCTACAGCACCAGCCAAAATATCGCTATGACCTCCAAAATATTTGGTTGCAGAATGCATTACCATATCAATACCTAAGTCTATAGGATTTTGATTTACTGGTGATGCAAAGGTATTGTCAATAGAGGTTAAAATACCTTTAGATTTACCCAGTTTTGCAATCGCTTTAATATCTGTGATAGTCATTAAAGGGTTGGAAGGTGTTTCAATATGAATCAATTTTGTGTTCGGTTGAATGGCTGCTTTAAAATCTTCAACTTGATACCCATTGGTAAAGGTGTATTCTATACCATATTTAGGAAATTCTTCTTTTATAAAATTTAAGGTTCCACCATACAACGTATTCTGAACTACCAAATGATCTCCTTGTCGTAAAAAGGCTAAAAACATCGTACTAATTGCTGCCATACCAGAACCAAAAATCATAGCCGATTCTGTATGTTCTAAAGCCGCAATTTTTTTGGCTAAATATTCTTGATTAGGAGTATTAAAATACCGTGGATATCGTTTGACATCCACATCTAAAAACTCATAAGATGTACTTAAATATATAGGAGATACTGCTCCTTTAAATTGTTCGTCCTTAACTTCACCTGTATGTGTGCAAATGGTATTTAAGCCTAGTTTATTTTTAGTCATAATTATGTTTCTAAGAGATGTAAATTTAGTAAAAATGGATGCAACTCATTAGAGAACTCTCAACAAAAAAAATTGGTTGATAAATACTCATATCTATCAACCAATTTTAAAAAAGTATTCTAAAGTCTTTACGTATTATTTGTAATGTCTTTTATATTTCCTGTAAGACAAGAATCCTAATATCGCTATAATACCAATAGTTATGGCAATAAACTGAAAACTTAATATTTGGTCTCCACTAGCATAAGAATGCAATCCTGACAGGTAGAAATTAACACCAAAATAAGTCATAAGAATACTACCAAAAGCGATAATAGACATAAGATTATAGATCCATCGACCTCGTAATCCTGGAACTAATCGCATGTGAATAACAAAGGCATAAATCATAATACTAATAAGTGCCCAAGTTTCTTTTGGATCCCAACCCCAATAACGTCCCCAACTTTCATTGGCCCACATTCCGCCAAGGAAATTTCCAATAGTTAACAATACTAAACCAACCGTTAATGCCATTTCGTTGATTATGGCTAACTCTTTAATATTAATGAGCATTCTATCCTTATTCGCTTTGTTGGTAAAAATCATTAAGACTAATGAAACCACACCTAAAATCATTCCTAAGGTAAACGGTCCGTAACTTGCAACGATTACAGAAACATGTATCATTAACCAATATCCTTGTAATACAGGTTGAAGATTTGCAATAGCTGGATCCATCCAATTCCAATGTGCAATCATTAATATCATAGATGTTACAAAAGCTCCAGCTGCAACAGTTAAACTAGATGTCGTAAATTTTCCTAAAATTGACTTAGAGGTTCCTATACTATCTTTTTTCTTAGTAACACCTACAATAAATCCAAACAACATGGTAGACCAAGCGACATAAATCATGGACTCATAAGCATCACTCCAAGGTGCATGACCTGACAAATACCATCTCCATATTAAACCTAAAGTATGCATCACAAACAACAATGCTATAACACCTAGCAATACATTTATTGCAACCTTAAGGCCTTTACTTTGGTACTTAAAAATCTGAATAATAATTAAAACAAATAATAATGTACCAGCATACATGTACCAACTAAAGAGTTGTCTAAATACATCGTAATCGTTATACAGAATTTCGGAATTAATTTTCTCGTCAGATAACATGACTTCACTTCCAAAACGCTGTTGTGTTTTTTTAATGCCTTCTAGTAATTCTTCTGCTTTAGAATAATCTCCAGTTTGTTTGGCATTATTTAAAGTGACTAAATACGCACTAAAGCCATTATTTATAAAATTACCGTAAAGCGTATCTTCAATTTTTTCTCTATAGTTTTGCTCTCTAAACTCTAAAGAAGAAATCCATTTATTATTATCATCATTAGGAACAGGAAATATTTTAATAGACCTTCCTTCTATAGCATTATATAATAAATTAACCCTAGAATCTGCCTCTTTTACTTCTTTTTGAAAGCCATTAGGCACTTGTGTTTTGTAAGCTTCTTCTAAATAAGGTGCTAGTTTATACCTACCTTCTGGCGTAAAATAATCTACTAATCTCGAATATTCTTCACCATAATCAATACCTATTATTGACCGTATTGAATCTGCTTTTCTTGGTTTTAAATAAATGATTGGCACATTGTACCAAAGCATAGGACTTTCTTGAATAGATAAAAAGACTTGGTCTGCATCAAATTCTTCATAAACATCACTTTTACTTAATTTACGAAGCATCTCTGAAGCATAGGTATGCATTGGCATCATACGACCACTATAATCCTGAACGACCATTTTAGAAAACTTCGCGGCATGTTCTTTGGGTGTAATATGCACTCTAAGTATTGAGTCTATCTGTGCTTTATCTGTTTTCTTTTGGTGGTTATGACCATCATCTTCTGAATGCACTTGAGCAAAACCAGAGAAACTAATTAAAAGCAAAATCATGGTCATCATTTTTGCTTTCTTCTCTTTTAATTTAGCTAGTCTTTTTCGGATATCATCAAAACGCGTGTTCTTTACAAATAAAATAGCCATCATTGATAAATACAGTAATATATAACCTGCATAAGTAATGTATGTTCCCCAAAAATCATGATTTACAGAAAGGACTGTTCCTTTTTCATCGGGATGAAAACTCGCCTGAAAAAAACGATAACCTTTATGATCCAAAACATGATTCATGTATATATGGTAATCAAAATCTCCGTCTTCTTTATCAAACACAGTTATTTTACTTTCGTAAGAAGAATAGGCTTTTTCCGTACCTGGATATTTTTCAGCAATAAAATCATTAAGTTTAATTTCGAATGGTAGTTTTAACAACTTAGGGCCATATTGTAATGCTATTTCTAAACCACCTACTTTAAATTCTTTCAAAGCGGTATAATTACCAGGACCACCTAAAATACCTACTTTTTTTGTATCACCATTTGCAGTTACACTTAAGACTAGGCCATCTGGATCTGCATTACTTTTTAGAAGCTCCGGCTTTTTTACAACTCCAAAATCACCTTTTACAATAGGTTTTGGCAATACAAACTGCATGTTACCAATAATATATCTAGACCTTAGGATTAAAGGCTGTAAACTATCTTTAATTAACTTACCTGTAGCACGAGTTGCCATAGTCATGTATTCTCCATCATAAGGAGAGTTAATAAAAAGCCCATCTTCCGTTTCAGTAATATTAATAGCTCCTTCTTGAAACTTATTTAAAGACACTAAAACATTGTGAAGATTAGCTACTGTACCATCCTCTAAAAAGTGATTATGGGCTCCGCTATCGCCTGCCTCTACAACTTTTAAATAGCGCTTTCCAGTTTCATTAGGAATGATATCTTCCTCTGCACCATGAATAAATTCCTCGAGTTTAACAGTTACTTCGGTATCACCATAATCAAAGGTTTTTTCAAAATCATTATCTAATCGTGGAGAAAAATCGACTTCTTCTTCTATTCTTCGTTGTTGTAATTGGCCATTAATTTTATAATCACCAATAATTCGTCCTCCTATATATGTTTTTTGAGAGAAAAACTCACTTTCTGTTTCGCCTTCTCTTATAGGCATCATACCTTCAAACCCTATATAACGTGTCACAAAAGCACCGAACAAGATAAGTATGAAGGATAAGTGCAAAATTAAAGTGGCCCACTTTTCTTTTTTATGCAAACGGAATCTAAAAATATTACCTATAAAATTAATTACAAAAAACACCATTATGGCTTCAAACCACCATGCATTATATATTAGCGTTCTTGTGTATGGTGTTGGCGATGTATCCATGTTTCTATCTAGAATAGTACCAACTGCCATTGCAACAGCAAAGGCAATAAATAAAAACGCAGTAAGTTTAGTGGAGAATAGGAAATTAGCGATCTTCTTTTGCATAACTATAGGCTTTTTTAAGCTCGCGCAAAGATAGGATATTTTAGTGATTTGGAAATGAGATTAAAATACTAAAACATGTTAAATTTATACATATTTACAAACCTAATTCCTTGTGTTAGATTTAAGCATTCTATTTTGCTCTTCCATTAATTCTTTTAAATCTGACAAGAGCTGAATATCCTTTGGTGTCACCACTGTTTTATCTTTAGCATCATGGGCTTTATTTCTAAGTCTATTCATAAACTTTACAATTATAAAAACCGTAAATCCAATGATTAAGAAATCTAAAAACACTTCAGATAATTTTCCATAAGCTATAGCAACTTCACTAGTAATAATCTCGCCAGAAGCACTATTTATAGCCTCTCGTAACACTAATTTTTTATCACCAAAATTAACTCCGTCTGTCAATAAGGATAAAGGTGGTAAAATAACCTGCTTTGCTAAAACATCTATAACTTTATTAAAGGCCGCACCAATGATGATACCTATTGCCATATCCATCATATTGCCTTTAACTGCAAATTCCTTAAATTCTCTAATCAGTTTCATCTGTGTTTTGTTTTAGATTTTAAAACACAAATTTATGAAGATGCCTATAAAAAATTAGGCCTTTCTTGCTGCAAAAATATTCATATACATAAAGGTGCCCATTTTACGTGCTCTACGCTTAGCATTTTCGGCATAGTCACCTTCAAATAACTCATCTATAGTTTCAAACCAAAGATTTAACCATAAGCCAAAGTGCAACTCGGTAATACTATGATTAAATGCAGCATCAACTTTAACATGTGCTTCTAATGGATTACCATAATATTTAGTTTTTAGGAATAAACTCGATTCCCAAAATGTGGTTAAATGTTCTAAATGTTCGTCCCAATTTTTAATAGTTTCATTGAAAAATGGTCCTAATTTTTCATCTTTTCTTACCTTTTCGTAAAATTTTGATACCAATAGAAAAACATCTTCTCTATTTTTTATGTCTGATTTACCCATAGAAATTAACATTTACAATCTACTAAATAGACTCATTCTTTTAATGTTACCCAAAGTTATTCTTTTAATCCCATTCTAGTGATTCTAAAATAAGAAATCTTAGTATTTTTACAGCATGATATCAGTTGTATTACTAGGTGCTGGCAACGTAGCCACACATTTATATAAAGCCTTTTTAAAATCTGAAACCGTTTCAGTTGTCCAATGGTATAACCGTACGCGAGCATCAATTTCGTCTTACGCTAATGATGTTGATATTACAGACTCGCTAGACGAATTAAAGGAAGCCGACATTTACATTATTGCTGTTAGCGATGATAGCATTTCACAATTGTCTTCTGATTTACCATTTTCTAATCGTATGGTGGTTCATACCTCAGGAAGTGTTGCCATGCACGATTTAGATAAAAAGAATAAGATTGGTGTTTTTTACCCTTTACAAACTTTTTCTAAAACGGCTGAAATAGAATTTTCGGAAGTTCCTATTTGTGTAGAAGTTTACGAAAAGGAAAACCTTACACTATTAAAAGATTTAGCCAAAGCAGTAGGTTGCAAACCTCATAAGATTACAACCGAACAGCGACAAACACTTCATTTGGCAGCTGTTTTTGTTAATAATTTCACCAACCAACTCTACAGAATTGGTCATGAAATCTGCGAAACTAAAAATATAGAATTTAAAATACTGCACCCTTTAATTGAAGAAACGGCAAAGAAAATTCAACAAATGTCTCCCTATATGGCACAGACAGGACCTGCCAAACGAAATGATAAAAAAACAATAAAGCGGCAACTAAAACTGATTGAAAAAGAAGAACACGAAGCCATTTATAAATTACTGACAGCCTCTATAAAAAAGACACATAATCTAACCTCTAGACCAGTAACAAAAAAATAGATAAACCAATGAACGACGATAAAAGTTACAAAGAATATTTAGCAGACATTACCACCTTTATTTTTGATGTTGATGGTGTCCTAACCGATGGCACAATCACAGTAACCACAGAAGGCGAAATGTTAAGAACTATGAATATTAAAGACGGGTTTGCACTAAAAACAGCAATTGATGCCCAATTTAATCTTTGTATTATTTCTGGAGGCTCTAACGAAGGTGTAAGAAAACGTTTGGCTGGATTAGGTATTAAAGACATCTTTTTGGGAGCTCATAATAAAATTGAACAACTCTATTCGTATTTAGATCAACACAATATTTCAAAATCACAAGTGTTGTATATGGGAGACGATATTCCAGATTATCCCGTAATGAAACTAGTTGGTTTGCCGTGTTGTCCGCAAGATGCTGTTCCAGAAATTAAAGCCATTTCAAAATATATTTCACATAAAAATGGAGGAAAAGGTGCTGTAAGAGATGTGATTGAGCAAGTCCTAAAAGTACAAGGCAAATGGAATGGAAATTTTAATGCAAAATATGACTAAAGCATAGATGTCAAGCAGAAGAAGACATAGCACAGGGTTTGGATATATTGGCTTTGGAAATAGTCAGGCTACATTTAACCAAAGGTCGTCAAAGCCTTTTTCTAAATATAAGGATAAGCTAGATCTTGAAGCACATCTACATTACAAAATGCATTTTTTGCATAAAGATTTAACAAGAGAAGACAAACAAAAAATTAAAGATAAAATACGACAACAAGAACGTAAACTCTTAAAAAGAACAGTAATTATTAGCACTATTCTTTTTATTATCATTGCGATTACCACATTTTATTTAATCACTAAAATTTTATCCCACTAAGCTTTCAAATGATTCACTTTTTAAATTTAATCCGTTGGAAAAATTTACTAATGATTGCTCTAATGCAATATTTAGTAAAATATGCCCTTTTATTACCATTTCACGAAAGTCATAGCGTATTAACCACCTTAAACGATTTTAACTTTTTCCTTCTAGTATTAGCTACACTTTGTATTGCTGCTGGAGGCTACGTTATTAATGATATTTATGATGTTGAAACTGACAAAATAAACAAACCCAACCAAGTTATTATCCATAAGCATATTTCCGAAAAAAATGCATATACTTTATTTATCATACTTAATATATTAGGTGTTGGCTTAGGGTTTTATATTACTAACGAGATTAATAAATCCGGTTTTTTTGCTATCTTTTTTATAGCTTCTGCATTGCTTTATATTTATTCGACTTCTCTAAAACAAATAGCCTTAGTTGGTAATATTGTCGTGTCTATTGTGGTGGCATTAAGTATTTTATTGGTGGGTATTATTGAGTTAATCCCTGCAATAAATATAAATAACAAAGCTGTCCAATTAACATTCATTAATATTATTAGAGATTACGCCATTTTTGCTTTTATGATTAATCTTATCAGAGAATTAGTAAAAGACATTGAAGATATTGATGGCGACTATAAAGCAGGAATTCAAACGCTACCTATTATTTTAGGAAGAGAACGTGCTAATAAAATTGCATTTTTTCTGTCTCTTATTCCTATATGCGCTATAACTTACTACGTAATTACCTACTTATTTAAGCAACAACTTGTCGTTGGCTATTTTTTAATATTAGTTATAGCTCCGCTAATTTATGTGAGTATAAAATTATTTAGTGCCCAAAAGAAAGCACAATACAAACACATTAGTTTAGTTTTAAAATTAGTAATGCTCACAGGTATGTTGTCTTTATTGCTATATAATTTTATATTAAAATAACCCTTATTTTATCTTTATATAAAACTTCTTTTTTCGTAACTATTTTAATATAAAACCATCGCTAATGCTTAATGACAAACTCAAAGATTTCAATATCATTCTTGCTTCTGCTTCGCCGCGTCGTCATGCTTTTTTAAAAGCAATGCATCTTGACTTTGACATTCAGTTAAAACCTGTTGAAGAAATTTATCCTGAAGACTTAAAACGTGAAGAAATCACTGATTATTTAGCAAAATTAAAAGCGACACCTTTTACAGAAAATATTCAGCATAAAGACATTCTTATTACAAGCGATACAATTGTTTGGCTAGACCATAAAGCCATTGGCAAACCTAAAGATGAAGACGATGCTTTTTCTATGATAAAATCGTTGAGTAACAAAACACATGAAGTTGTTACTTCTATCTGTTTTACATTAAAAACAGAGCAACACCTTGTTAATACAACAACAAAAGTAACTTTTAAGGCTTTAACAGATGAAGAAATTTGGTACTATGTTAAAACCTATAAACCACTAGATAAAGCTGGTGCTTATGGTATACAAGAATGGATTGGAGCAATAGGTATTACAAGTATTGAAGGTTCTTATAACAACGTTGTTGGTTTGCCAACACATTTACTTTACGAAACGTTAAATACCATTGTCAAAGGTTTTTAGAGTCTTATCTTTATTATACTTTGAAATTATGAGGCAAAATGTCTTAGTTTCAGAATCTAAAAACATTCAAGTCATGGAGAAACATATAAAACGTAACTTTTTTTACCTTTTAATTCTAGGAGTAACATCTATTATTACATCTTGTACAGAAAACAAGACCAAAACATTAGAAACAGCTACGGTTTCAGAACCTAAAACAGAAGAGGTAGCACCAGCACCTAAATTATCAGAAGAGTTTAAAGCGTATTGGTATGATGGTGAAGCCGAAATAACATCCTACAAATTAGAACAAGCTCGCTATGGCGAATTACGAGAAGGCACAGCTGTTTTAGTTTATGTCACAGAAGATTTTCTACCCAATGTACAAGTCAAAGCAGACAACTATAATGAAACTAATATTCCTGTTTTAAAATTAAATGCGACTAAAAATTTTAATACGGGCATATATCCATACTCTATAATGCAGAGTACGTTTTATCCCGTTACAAATAATCAACATGCCTTAAAAATCTCTGCTTCTATACAAGAATGGTGTGGACATGTTTATATGCAATTAAATAATCGCAATACTTTTGAAGTACAATCACATTCATATTTCCAAGGGGAAGCTGACGAAAACTTTAAGCTAGATAAAACATGGACCGAAAATGAATTATGGACTAAATTAAGAATAGATCCCAAAAGTCTTCCTGTAGGGCAATTAGACCTAATTCCGGCATTAGAATCTACAAGACTTAATCACGAAGCCTTAGAACCTCAAAAAGCTTTTACCAAATTAGAAAATAATAGTTACACCATTTCGTATCCTGAGGCAAACCGAACTTTAAAAATAAATTTCAATCCTAATTTTCCTTTCGATATTTTAGGTTGGGAAGAAACCACAACTAACGGAATAGGTACTTCTAGCGCAACCTTAACTACAAAAGCTACAAAATTAGAAACCTTAAAATCTGACTATTGGAATAAAAAAAGCAATGCAGATTTAAACCTTAGAGAAACTTTAAAATTACAATAGACTTTATAGTTTCTGAATTATATTTGTGTAGCAAAATAAGCCTTACATGAGTTCAATATTTTCCAACTATCAAGACAAATTTATTTATACGATTATATTATTAATCGTATTATTTATAATTAGGACAATTATTGTAATTACTGTAAAAAAAATAGGCGAAAAAAGCGGTACTACAGAAGCACGAGCAACATTAATTGGTAGATATGTAACTGTCGTTTTTGTTCTTATAGCTATTTTAATAGAAGCCTTTATTCTTGGTGCAGAAACACGAGATATTACACTTGTATTTTCTTCTGTATTTGCCGTTATTGGTGTGGCCTTATTTGCTATTTGGTCTATTTTAAGTAACATCACTTCTGGTGTAATTATGTTTTTTTCTTTCCCATATAAAGTTGGTGATAAAATAAAAATTCATGATAAAGACTATCCGCTAGAGGCTATTATTGAAGATATTAGAGCGTTTCAAATTCATCTTAGAGAGGATAATGGAGATTTAGTAACCTATCCAAACAATCTCATTCTTCAAAAAGCTGTAACTTTATTGCAAAAGGATGCTTTAGACGACAGTAGTATTTTATAACTTATGAAGAATAAACCAATAAAAAAACGCACACATAATTATAAAAAACATATTGGAAAAGCTCCGGGCACTTTAGTTTATACTGGTGTAAAAACCGAAAAACTACTTCATATTGAATCCTTTGATTACACCAAAGAAACATTAAATGAAAGCATCCTCACCAATATTGAAGATGCCAAAATACACAAAAGCACAGATTCTGTTACTTGGATAAATATTGATGGGTTAAACTCCATTAATGAGATTGAAAACATAGGTAAACAGTACGAATTACACCCTCTTGTTCTCGAAGATATCGTAAATACCACACAACGTCCTAAAATTGATGAGTATGACGACTATCTATTTATTGTACTTAAAATGCTGTATTATGACAACGATGAAAACATTGTTATAGAACAAGTGAGCTTCGTTTTAGGAAAAAACTACGTCCTTTCTTTTCAAGAAGCAGAAGGCGATGTCTTTGATACAGTAAGAGAACGCCTGCGCCATGGTAATGGTAGAATACGCGGTCTAAAATCAGACTATTTATTGTATGCCTTAATTGATGCTGTTGTAGATCATTATTTTAGTATTATTGAAACCTTAGGCAATAAAATTGAAGATTTAGAAAACGATTTGTTTGCCGGAAACACAAGAGAAAACATCAATATTGAAGTACAACAATTAAAGCGAGAAATATTAAAAGTACGTCGTGCTATTTTTCCGCTACGTGAAATTATTAATCGTATTGAAAAAGGCGAACACCCTTTAATCTACAAACGCACTATTACCTATTACAGAGATATTTATGACCATTTAATTCAAGTGTCTGAAAACATAGATATCTACCGTGAAATGATTTGGAGTTTAATGGACATGTATATGACAACCATTAGCAATCGAATGAACGAAGTAATGAAAGTACTCACCATAATGTCTTCCATTTTTATCCCATTAACCTTTCTTGCAGGCATATATGGAATGAACTTTGAATACATTCCTGAACTAAAATATAAAAACGGTTATTTTATACTTCTAGGTGTAATGTTTGTTCTGTTTATTGGATTGCTCTTTTATTTTAAACGTAAAAAATGGCTCTAGAAGCTTTACAAAATCAAATTTCCCTTTATTTAAACGCATCTTTAAAAATTAAATAGAATGATCTGCACATTATACGCACACCAATTAGGCTTCGATAAAATCATAACTATTTTAAAAACTAATATTCCTAAAGGACAAATCACCTTTTCAGAATTAGATGGCTTTAAAATCGCAGAAATACAAACAAAAGGAGGCCTGTTCTCTTCAGACCACATTGTAAAAATTTCATACAGAGAACGGCTTCAACCTGATTATCAAATCAGCGATACAGAACACTGCCCGCTTAACGAGAATTTAAAAGGACTTTATGGCTTTGCGTCTTCCCTTCCTACAACCAATGAAAATATTAAAAGTTTATTTTTAAGAAAAATCCAAACCCTTAATTCTGAGTTTTCAATTTTTCAAGAAAAAGGTAAAACCAAAAACCTTAAAGACATCATTAGTCAATTAGCAGATGAATTTGACGCGATTGTTTTCGCTCAACCGCAAACCATAATTTCTAAAGCAGATGGACAACACTTTTTAGACAAACACCTAAACTTAATTATTGATTTAAACGGACATTGTGAAATAACAGAGCTTAAAGTTGCCATAGATTCTAAATATTATGATGGTGAAATAGAAGAAATCACAGAAGACCAAAAATCTCGAAAAGAAGAAAGTGAACTCATCCTAAAAAATCACCACATAAAAATTAACGCCAACCTTCCTTTTATAGAAAGTGAAAATGCAACCACCATAAGAACGGCAAAAGAAATAGCACAAAGAGTAACCATTTTAACCATTACCAATTTGGTTGCTTTTAATAATATTTCAGGTGAAGACGCACTAAAAATGATTACTGATTTTGATTTACTAGATATAGTAACTCCTGATGAAAAATCATTTCTAGAGAATCCTACTGACCAAAAGAAAAACCAAGAAACATGGAAATGTGAGTGCATTTGGACCTTAATGTGGGCATTAAAAATTGTAGACGATCTTGGTTTCCCAAATCAGATGGCCGATTTAAACAATATTCCATTCGAAAACTACCCAATTGGTCCAGATAAAAATCCAAACGACTTTATTAATGCACAAACAGAGGTTAGAAGTAAAACCGAAATACTAAACGCTAATGACCTCTACTACAGAATGGATTGGGCTTGTGTAGATGCTAGAATAAACGGTAAAGAAATTACAGAAATTCATAACGGAATTGTCTATGAAAGACATTATGCGCTCAATTGGCTCATTAACTACATGAGTTCTGATTGGGATGATGTAACATGTGACACCTAAAAATTAAAGTCTATAGGAGTCATTATTGAGACATTTGTCACCGTTTCTATCTAAAGCGTTAGTATCTTAATCGCAACGTTAAAAAAATCTAAAACAAAGTTCAGAACCTACTAACTTTTCTATATTTGAAACGAAACTAACTAATAACCTCATGTACCAACTTAGACTTTGTCTATTGCTTTTTATAAGCTCCATCGTTTCATTACAAGCGCAACAACCTAAAAAATACAATTCTTCAGAAATTTACGAAGCGGTTCAAAAGCTCAACGTTCTAGGATCCGTCTTGTATATCGCAGCACATCCTGATGATGAAAACACGCGTTTAATTTCTTATATGTCTAATGAAGTTAAAGCACGTACAGCTTATTTATCGTTAACTCGAGGAGATGGAGGACAGAACCTTATTGGTCCAGAAATCCGAGAACTTTTAGGCGTTATTAGAACCCAAGAATTGTTAGCCGCAAGACGTGTTGATGGTGGTGAGCAACGTTTTACCAGAGCCAATGATTTTGGATATTCTAAACATCCAGACGAAACTTTAGAAATCTGGAATAAAGATGATGTATTATCAGACGTTGTTTGGGCTATTCGTGAATTTAAACCCGATATTATTATTAACCGTTTTGATCATAGAAGAGCTGGTCGTACGCATGGTCATCACACCGCTTCGGCCATGTTAAGTATGGAAGCTTTTGATTTAGCAAATGATGCTTCTAAATACACCTCACAATTAGAATTAACCCAAACGTGGCAACCTAAACGCTTATTTTACAATACCTCTTGGTGGAGATACGGAAGTCAAGAAGAATTTGACAAATTAGACAAAAGCAATATGATAAATTTTGACGTTGGTGTTTATTACCCAAGCAAAGGCATGTCTAATAACGAAGTGGCGGCTTTGGCAAGTAGTCAACATTTATGTCAAGGTTTTGGACGTTTGTCACAACGAGGCTCTCAACAAGAATATATTGAGTTTCTAAAAGGTGAACCACTTCAAAAAAATGAAGATATCTTCTCTGGAATAGATGTGTCTTGGAACAGAATTGAAGGCGGAAAGGCCATTGGAAACATTTTAAAGTTGGTAGAAACGCATTTTAACTTTAAAAACCCAGCATCACATTTACCACAACTTTTAGAAGCTTATAAATTGCTTCAAAATGTAAAAGACGAGCACTGGAAAACCGTTAAAACAAAAGAATTAAAAACAATTATCGAAGCTTGCTCTGGATTGTACCTGGAAGTTTCAGCTAAAACCCCAAATGCAGCACCAAATTCTAATGTAACGTTAGATATGGAAGTTTTAAACCGAAGCAATGCCAATATTAATTTGGTCTCTTATAGCCTTTCAACATTAGAAAGAGGCATTACTAAAAATATAACTTTGGCTTCAAACCAAAAGCTAAACTTTGAAGAAAGCATAACAATTTCAAACAATAAAAATTACACAACACCATATTGGCTAAACAAAAAAAGCTCCTTAGGCATGTATAACGTGGAAAACCAAAATTTAATCGGTTTACCAGAAACACCAAGAGCCGTTTTTGTTGATTTTAACTTAATGATTGAAGGCACACCTTTAAGCATTAGAAAACCTGTAATTTATCGTTATTCTAAACCAGATAAAGGCGAATTATATAGACCTTTCGAAATTATTCCAATAGTTTCAGCAAGTATAAGTGATAAGGTTTTCATCTTTGAAAACGACCAACAAAAAGAAATTGAAGTTACTGTTAAAGCTGGAAAGAATAATATTGAAGGTTATGTACAAATGGCATATCCTAAAGGTTGGAGTGTCTATCCAGAAAAGCAAAAAGTTGAAATCGCCAATAAAGATGATATTCAAAAAGTGGTATTTACAGTTATACCTCCAAAAAACCAAAGCGAAGGTTTAATTACACCAATGGTGAATATTGATGGTGAATTTTATACCGATGAACTCATAGAAATCGATTATGCTCACATACCATTTCAAACGGTTTTAATGCCAAGTGAAAGTAAAGTCGTAAGGTTAAACATTGAAACACGAGGTAAAAACATTGGGTATATTGAAGGCGCTGGAGATGTAGTCCCTGAAAGTTTAAGACAAATTGGTTATAATGTGACTATTATTGAACCAGAACAAATTTCACCAGAAAACTTAACTAATTTTGATGCTATTGTTGTTGGCATTAGAGCTTATAACATTGTTGAAGACTTAAAGTTTAAACAAAAATTCTTGTTAGAGTACGTAAAAGAAGGTGGTAATTTAATCATTCAATACAATACCAGTAGAGGTATTAAAATAGATAACTTAGCGCCTTATAACTTAAAATTGTCTAGAGACAGAGTTACGGATGAAAATGCTGCCATTCAAATCTTAGAACCAAATCATCCAATCTTAAACTTTCCAAATAAAATTACGAGTAAAGATTTTGAAGGTTGGGTACAAGAACGCGGCTTATATTTTCCTAATGAATGGTCTAAAGAATTCACACCATTACTGGCATCAAACGACAAAGGCGAAAGTTCAAAAAAGGGAGCACTATTGGTTGCTAAATACGGTAAAGGCAACTATATTTATACAGGTTTAAGTTTTTTTAGAGAATTTCCTGCTGGAGTGTCGGGTGCTTTCAGAATTTTTGCTAACTTACTATCCGCAGAAAAAGCCGATAAACCGTCATTTAAAAACTGATGATTTTTAGCTAATATTAGATAACAAACCCCTAACAACTAACTAAAAACTAAAAAGATGCGCAACCAAAACCAACCACAACCAAAGCAAAAATGGAGTAAAATGTATACTGCTGTTTTAATAGCAAATGCACTTTACATTGTCTTATTTTACTTTATTACCGCTTCATTCGCATAAAAACATATAATGCAGCAAACTTTAGATTGGATTGATTGGACGGTTTTAATAGCAACTTTAGCCACGATTGTTGGTTATGGAACTTGGAAAACTAGAGGTCGAAAAAATGCACAAGATTACATAAAAGGAGGTAATACTTCTAAATGGTGGACCATTGGTCTATCTGTAATGGCAACTCAAGCAAGTGCAATTACATTCCTTTCTACAACAGGTCAGGCATTTTCTGATGGCATGGGCTTTGTCCAGTTTTATTTCGGACTTCCAATTGCCATGGTTATAATTTGCTTGGTATTTATCCCTCTCTATCATCGACTTAAAGTTTACACAGCTTACGAGTTTTTAGAAAATCGATTCGACCTTAAAACCCGAAGTCTTACAGCCATTCTCTTTTTAATTCAACGAGGTCTTGCAGCAGGAATTACCATCTTTGCTCCTGCTATTATACTCTCTGTTGTCTTAGGTTGGAATATTATTACCCTTAACATCATTATTGGTGTTTTAGTTATTATTTATACTGTCTCTGGAGGAACAAAAGCCGTAACCGTAACACAAAAACAACAAATGTTTGTCATTTTTGCAGGAATGATAGCCGCTTTGTTTATCATCATTAATTTAATCCCAGAAGAAGTTTCGTTTATAGACGCCATTGATATTGCTGGCGCTACAGGAAAGATGAAAGTCTTAGATTTTTCATTCGATTTAGAAAATAGATATACCGTTTGGACTGGTTTAATTGGAGGTACATTTTTAATGCTCTCCTACTTTGGCACAGACCAAAGTCAAGTGCAACGTTATCTTTCTGGTAAATCTATGAAAGAAATGCAAATGGGCTTATTGTTTAATGGTATGCTAAAGGTACCAATGCAATTCTTTATACTACTTGTAGGTGTAATGGTATTTGTGTTTTATCAATTTAATCCTTCGCCCTTAAACTTTATAGACAAATCTGAACAGACTGTTTTAGTTTCTGAATTTGGTGACGATTACAGAAGGCTTCAAGATAAACAAGCCGCATTATTTACTGAAAAACAAAAAGTGAGTTTGGCATTATCTAAAAGCACTGATGACAGTTTAAAAAACGAACTATTTCAATTAGACAGTATTGAAAAAACCTACCGCTCTGAATCAAAGTTTTTAATAAAAAAAGCTATTGATTCTGATTATACCATAGCATACAATAAGCTTAAAAGTGAAGTTGACGCTTTAAAGTCTAACCCTAAAAGTGAAGCATATATCACAAAATCGGCTGCACTTACAGCACTATACAAAGATGCCGCTAAAGACACACAAACCAACGACAGAGATTACATGTTTATTAGGTTTATTTTAAATAACCTACCAACAGGTTTAATTGGTTTATTATTAGCTGTTATATTATCTGCAGCAATGTCTTCAACAGCTTCAGAAATTAACGCATTGGCAACCATTACGTCTATTGATTTATACGGCAGAAATCAAAAGGAAGACAAAAGTGAAGAACACATGGTAAAAATGACCAAATGGTTTACGTTTGGTTGGGGAATTGTAGCCATTATTATTGCTTGTTTTGCAGATCTTGCTGAGAATCTAATTCAACTTGTTAATATTATAGGTTCTATTTTCTACGGCAATGTTTTGGGTATCTTTTTACTCGCTTTCTTCTTTAAATATATAAAAGGGAATGCTGTATTTTTTGGTGCACTAATAACACAGGCTATTGTCGTTATTGGCTGGTGGCTAGATTGGATGCCTTACTTATGGCTGAATTTATTTGGTTGTATTGTTGTCATTACAATTGCCCATCTATTACAAATGCTATTACCAAAAAAAGCCGTATAATTAGTCCTATAAGCTATTACGTTTACATTTACATCTGACTTATCTACTGTTCTAAATTTTAATTCTTCACTATAGCGCCTTTATAAAACCTAGAAAAAGTTAAAACTTTTAGTCTATAGTTTTATGTTACGATAGTACTTTTATCTTTTAGGATGACAAGAATAAACCAAGGCTAAGTTTCCCTATTCTAAAGCAAGTTAAGAATGCCACAACACTTTTTTAATAATAGCCTTAGATCTTAACCAACATCAATTCAAACAAAAAAAACGCAACTTTTTGTTTACTATAAGTAATCCAAAAGCTGCGTTTGTTATTTTATGTCTGATAGCTAGTAAATTACTTAGCTCCCCATTCTTTTAAAGAATCTTTATTCATTTTTATATAATCAGCATTACCTGCTTTTTCTGCTTTAGCTAAAGATTCTTTAGCTGTTGAAATTGCTTTCTTTTTATCTCCAAGAGCAGCATACAATAATGATTGTTTTCTCAATTGGTAAAACTTAGGATCTTTAGTCATAGCCATCGCCTTATCCATCCATTCTTTAGCTTGTTCTAAATCTTTTCCTTCAGATAAGTTATAAACCGCTGCAGCATAATAATCGTTAGCTGATGGTCCTGCCATTGCTTTTTCAATAGAAGCCGCTACTGTCTTAGCAGTTGGAACTTCAAATTTTAAATTAGCCATAGTATTCTCCCAGATAAACCCTAATTCTGCAGAACCACTTTTTAAATTATCAAAAGTAATCGTAAATGTTTCAACTTTCATTGGTAACTGCATGGTTTCAATCTTCACTTTTGCAGCAACTTTTGCAGCATCAATAGTTTTTGGTGCTCCCCAATTGTTAGTGTCAGTATAGAAAATAACCTCCCAAGATTTTTCAGAAGGTGTAATAAAAATAGCGTAAGCACCAGCTTTTAAAGTGTTACCAGCAACAACTACGTCATCACTAAATGTAACCATTGTGTTTTTATTAGCTCCTGCTCTCCATAATTTACCATAAGGTACAAGGTCTCCAAAAATAGTTCTCCCATTCATGCTTGGACGAGAATATTCTAAAGTAACATCTGTTAAACCAACGACTTGTTCAACTTTTGTAAAAGGACTTGGTTGTGGTGTTTTAATTTGTGCATTTACCGAAAACATTAAAGTTAAAGCAAATGTAAATAGTACTAATTTCTTCATTTTTTATAGTGTTAAGTGTTTGTTTTTAACTGTTGTAAAATTACAACTTAAGCTATGCTATAAATGTTAAGGAATCCTTAAAATGAAAACTAACATTCTTAATAACGATTTCTTAACACGCAATATTTAGGATAATAACAGTATTAATCGTAATATTGCAATATAATAATATAAAGACTTATGGGTTTAACCAAATCAGAAATTTTCACTCCAGAACAAAATGAGCTCTCAAGTATCGCTAAAGCTTTTGGTCATCCGGCGAGAGTGGCTATTCTTCAGCATTTATTTAAAATAGATTCTTGTATTTGTGGGGATTTGGTTGATGAAATTGGTTTAGCACAACCTACCATTTCTCAGCATTTAAAAGAGTTAAAAAAAATAGGACTTATAAAAGGAAACATTACAGGCACCAGCATTTGTTACTGTATTGATAAAGATAATTGGTCACAGATGAAAACCGTACTTTCTGTATTCCTTAATCAAGATATAAATGAAAACAATAACTGTTGTTAAATATAATATTGCCTTATGAAATTATCAGAAATTAAATCAAAATTACAAACCTTAGACACTATAGCGTTTCAATTACCAAACGGCACTTTAGTACCAAATCACTTTCATGTAACAGAAGTCGGTAAAATATCGAAGCATTTTATTGATTGTGGCGGCACCGTAAGAACTGAAAACGTAGCCAACTTTCAGCTTTGGGAAGCAGACGATTACGACCATAGGTTACACCCTGAAAAACTACTAAGCATTATTGAACTTTCTGAAAAAGTCTTAAACATTGAAGACTTAGAAATTGAAGTCGAATACCAAGGTGACACGATTGGAAAATATGGTTTAGACTTTGATGGCACACATTTTTTATTGACGACAAAGTTGACAGATTGTTTAGCTAAAGACAAATGTGGTATTCCTGAAAAGAAACCAAAACTTAAACTATCAGAATTACAAAAAGAAGCTCCGTCTTGTGCGCCTGGTTCAGGATGTTGTTAATCGTTAATATTTCGTAAAAAGCTATGCTATACCAACCTATTAAAACCCAAATAGAACAGCTAAATACAAATTCTATTTCCAAAGAACGCAAAACTATTTTACAACCACTTATAGATTTTGTACAATTAAAAGTAACTAATAAATCTAGGGTTAACTTAAATTTTATTTGCACACATAATTCCCGTCGCAGCCATTTATCTCAAGTTTGGGCACAAGTAATGGCGTCCTATTTTGAAATAGATAATGTGTACTCTTATTCTGGCGGAACAGAAGCTACAGCCTTATTTCCAATGGTTGCAAAAACTTTAGAAAACACAGGATTTAAAATTGAAATGCTTTCTAACGGAACCAATCCGGTTTACAGTATCAAATATTCTAAAAACGCACATCCTGTTATTGGGTTTTCAAAAACATTTGATGCTCAGTTTAATCCAATTTCAGAATTTACTGCAATTATGACCTGCTCTAACGCAGATAAAGGTTGCCCATTTATTGCTGGTGCCGAAAAACGAATTCCAATAACCTATGAAGACCCTAAAGCTTTTGATAATACGCCTCAGCAATTAGAAAAATATAACGAGCGTAGCCTTCAAATTGCTACTGAACTAAAATATGTGTTTTCTAACATCGTAAACTAATTACAATGACTGCAATCAAAAAAAAATTAAGCTTTTTAGATAGCTATCTTACCTTATGGATTTTTATAGCTATGGCTATTGGAGTTGGTATTGGCTTTTTTGCTCCATCTTTTCCAGAGCTTGTAGAATCTTACAGTAGCGGAGCTACCAATATACCTATTGCCATTGGTTTAATTTTAATGATGTATCCTCCATTGGCGAAAGTTAATTATGCCTTATTACCAAAGGTGTTTAAAGATGTGAAAATTCTATCTATATCTTTAGTTTTAAATTGGATTGTTGGCCCAGTACTAATGTTCATCTTAGCGATTACATTCTTACAAGATTACCCTGAATACATGGTTGGCTTAATCCTTATTGGTTTGGCTCGTTGTATAGCCATGGTATTAGTTTGGAACGATTTAGCTGAAGGTAGTAGTGAATATGGAGCAGGTCTTGTAGCTCTCAATAGTATTTTTCAAGTCTTTGCTTATAGTTTCTATGCTTACCTATTTATTACGGTACTCCCACCCTATTTTGGTTTTGAAGGAGCTATTGTAGATATTTCCATTGTTACGATTGCCGAAAGTGTAGCGATCTATTTAGGTATTCCGTTTTTACTCGGTATCCTTTCACGCTTAATATTGGTAAAACTCAAAGGTGAGGTCTGGTATACTAAGAAATTTATACCAGCCATTTCACCAATGACCCTAATTGCCTTGTTATTTACCATCGTGGTTATGTTTTCACTTAAAGGCGAGTTAATTGTAGAAATCCCCATGGATGTCCTCATTATTGCGGTTCCCTTATTAATCTACTTTACGCTAATGTTTATTATTGGCTTTTTTGTCAGTAAGGCCATGGGAACAACTTACGATAAAACAGCCGCTATAGCTTTTACAGCTGCGGGAAATAATTTTGAACTAGCCATTGCTGTAGCCATCGCTGTCTTTGGATTAAACTCAGGTCAAGCCTTCGCTGGTGTTGTTGGTCCTTTAGTAGAAGTACCCGCTTTAATTCTCTTGGTTAGAGTCGCATTTTGGTTGCGTAAAAAATATTATTTACCTCAAACAACGTAACAAAACGCAAAAGTATCAGAAATTGGTGTTAAATTTTGTTTAACCATAATGCAAAATAATTAAACATAACGTATCTTTACATTGTAAATTAATTACAATGGCAAAAAAGAAAAACATAAAAGCATCTGATCTTATATCCTTTTACATGGATTATGTTCTAACACATAATCACAAACCCAGTTCGGTATATGCCTTTGCTAAAGACCACAATTTTGAAGAACAAAAATTCTATGAATACTTTAGTTCCTTCGAAATTTTAGAACAATCCATATTCAAAATATTTTTTGATAACACATTAGCTGTTTTAGAAAAAAGCGAAGACTATCAATCTTTTGATGCACGAAACAAACTCCTCAGTTTTTATTATACGTTTTTTGAAATATTAACGGCCAATAGAAGCTATGTGGTCCATGCTTTAAACACAGATAAAAACCAATTAAAGTCCCTAAAAACGCTATCACACTTAAAGAAGAGCTTTACCAATTACATTCATCATTTAGACATTAAAACCATTGATCTTAAGGAAGAAAAACTCGAAAAATTAAAAAACAGAGGTCTCAAAGAATCCGCTTGGTTTCAATTATTAGTCACCCTAAAATTTTGGTTAGATGACACTTCACTAGCCTTTGAAAAAACAGATGTGTTTATCGAAAAGTCAGTTCAGGCAAGTTTTGATTTAATAGATACCACTCCTTTAAAAAGTCTTATTGACTTTGGTAAATTCTTATATAAAGAAAAAATACACTCCAACTAGATGAAAACAATAGATAGCATTCCGATGACCAAAATATCTAGAGCTTCAAAATTAGTTTCAACTGGAGCTAAAGTTGGTGTGAATTATTTAAAGTATTATGGCGACAAAATGGTAAATTCTAAAGAAGATGCCAAAGAACGCCTTAATCAAAATAACGCAGAAGATATATACGACAGTCTTAAAACACTAAAAGGTAGTGCCTTAAAAGTAGCGCAAATGCTAAGCATGGAGAAAAGCATTTTACCACAGGCTTATGTTGAGAAATTTTCATTGTCACAATTCTCTGTGCCACCACTATCTCCTCCCTTAGTTATAAAAACATTTAAAAAATACTTTGGAAAACATCCCGAAGACATTTTTGACACTTTCAACGCAACTTCAGTAAATGCTGCCAGTATAGGCCAAGTTCATATGGCGGAAAAGAATGGGAAAAAATTTGCTGTGAAAATCCAATATCCTGGAGTTGCAGAAAGTATAGCATCAGATTTAGCTTTGGTAAAACCCATTGCTATTAAGATGTTTAATATTAAAGGAAAAGACTCCGACAAGTATTTTAAAGAAGTTGAAAACAAACTCACCGAAGAAACCAATTACATTTTAGAAATTGCGCAGAGTAAAGAAATTGCAGAAGCTTGTAAACATATTCCAAATTTAGAATTCCCAGAGTATTACGAAGCATTTTCATCTGAGCGCATTATTACTATGGATTTTATGAAAGGAGAACACCTTTCAGAATTTACAGCACATAATACAGATCAAGTTAAAGCAAATAAAATGGGTCAGGCATTATGGGATTTCTATATGTTTCAAATTCATACGTTAAAGAAAGTACATGCCGATCCTCATCCTGGAAATTTTTTAATCGCTGAAGACGCTAAACTTATTGCTTTAGATTTTGGATGTATGAAGATGATTCCTGAGGATTTTTACGTTCCTTATTTTGAATTAGCAGACAAAACTTGTATCGAAAATCCAACACGGTTTACCGAGAAACTTTATCAACTTGAAATTTTACGACAAGATGATTCTGAAGAAGAAATCAAATTCTTTAGTGCAATGTTTCACGAGCTATTAAGCTTATTTACTCAACCTTTTCACTCTGAAAGCTTTGATTTTTCAGACCCTGCATTTTTTTATCAAATTACAGAAATGGGTCAGCGCTATTCTAAAAGCACAGAACTAAGAAATATGAACGGAAACCGAGGTTCTAAACATTTTATTTATATCAATAGAACGTTCTTTGGACTTTACAATTTAATGTTCGACCTTAAGGCTCAAAATATTAAGATAAATAATTTCAAAAATCTTTAGATGCAACAATTCGTAAAAACCAATCTATAATGCGCATACTCATCACTGGCACAACGGGCTATATAGCCAAACGATTAGCGCTTCAATTATTAGAACAAAAGCATGAATTGATTTGTTGTGTCCGCGATTTAAATAGAACTCCAGACGAATTACAAAACCATCCAAATTGTTCTTTTATAAAGGTTGATTTTTTAGAACCTGACCATGTTCAAATTCCAAAAGATATAGATGCTGCCTATTATCTAATTCATTCTATGGCAACATCGTCTAATAATTTTGAAACTTTAGAAGAACGTTGTGCGTTAAATTTTAAACATTTAATGGCGTCTACCAATTGCCAACAAGTAATTTACTTAAGTGGTATTGTAAATGACTACTCACTATCTAAGCACCTAAAATCTAGACTTCAAGTAGAACAAACCTTAAGCTCTAAAACCTATGCCCTAACCACATTTAGAGCAGGTATTATTGTTGGTAGTGGCAGTGCGTCTTTTGAAATTATTAGAGATATTGTAGAAAAATTACCTATAATGGTAACACCACGATGGTTAAACACTAAAACACAACCATTAGCCATTAGAGATATCCTCACCTATCTATCTGGTGCACTAGGTAAAACCGAACTTTATAATAAGGC
Organism: Winogradskyella sp. ECml5-4; assembly: GCF_036903175.1. Lineage (NCBI taxonomy): Bacteria > Pseudomonadati > Bacteroidota > Flavobacteriia > Flavobacteriales > Flavobacteriaceae > Winogradskyella > Winogradskyella sp. ECml5-4. Next base: position 44,796 of record NZ_JAYJLF010000018.1, read on the forward strand.
GTATGATGTTTTTGGTCCTGAAGTCTTAACTTATAAAGAAATGTTACTTCAATTTGCGGAAGTTAGAGGCTTAAAACGTTACATCTACACCTTGCCTGTTCTGTCTCCAAAACTATCATCGTTTTGGCTGTATTTTGTAACATCAACCTCTTTTCAATTGGCTTCGGCATTGGTAGATAGTATGAAAGTGGAAGTCATTGGTAAACCTAGCGACATCAATGATCATATACAGATTGAACCAATGGCTTACAAAACAGCTGTAGATTTAGCTTTTCAAAAAATTGAACAAAATGCAGTGATTTCGAGCTGGAAAGATGCTGTAAGCAGTGGTGTTTTTAAAGATCAATTATCTAAGCATATAGAATTGCCTCAGTTTGGTTGTTTCGAAGACTTAAGACATCGTCCTGTAAAAGACGAAGCATATACCCTCAACAAAATTTGGAGTATTGGTGGACGTAATGGTTGGTATAGCTTTAATGGCTTATGGCGCATCCGTGGGTATATGGATAAGATTTTTGGTGGTGTTGGATTACGACGAGGACGCACACACGATACCAATTTAGAAGCTGGAGATCCTCTTGACTTTTGGAGAGTATTACTTGCCGATAAAGAAGAAAAGCGCCTATTACTTTTTGCAGAAATGAAGCTTCCTGGCGAAGCTTGGTTAGAATTTAAGATTGTTAAAGGCATCCTTTATCAACGAGCTGTTTTTAGACCAAAAGGACTTTGGGGACGTTTATATTGGTATATGGTCTTACCGTTTCACGCCTTTGTTTTCAATGGTATGATTAATGCTTTAGCTAATAAATCTTGAAATATATGTGCCGTTGACGAAAGTTCTCGTATATTAAAACGACATATATTTAACAATTTCATCACATATTACCACCTATAAAACGTGTAAAACGCTAATACTCTGTTAATTTTTGTTTAGACATAGTGTTAAAACGTTAAACATTTTGTAGATTTGAGACACTATACTGAGTAGTATTTAGCAGAACTATAAAAGTATCGCAACTGACAAAATTGACAATATTTAATTTTGGTATAGAAATTGAAATTAACATATGAGATTCTAACCGTAATATTAGATAACAATTATTAAATAAAACCGTTTATCTTATTAGAGGTAATGAATTTAGATATTAGACAAATTGATAGGATTATTGAAATGGCATGGGAAGACCGAACACCATTTGACGCTATTACGTTTCAATTTGGGCTAAAAGAACAAGAGGTTATTAATTTAATGCGAAAAGAATTAAAACCAAGCAGTTTTAGATTGTGGAGAACAAGAGTTCAAGGAAGAGCAACTAAACACAGTAAAAAAAGAACGTTTGACGAAGGCAGATTTAAATGCTCTAGACAAAGAATAATAACAAACAACTCTATTTCAAAACGTTAACACGTGCTTTGATTTAAGTTTGGAGTACTTAAAGACAGCACATTAAAAAGATTCTATGATTACAGAAACAATTTCCAAAACCAATGGTCAAAAGCTCAGTATTGATGATATAGGTGACGACCATTTATTTACAGGTCTAGACACACCTATGAAAGCTAATGCTTTTGAAATGTCTAATACAGAGAAAAAAGAACGTATCTCAATATTATTTTCAGAAATAATGGATGTCTTAGGTCTCGATTTAACAGACGACTCGCTACAAGGTACACCAGATCGTGTTGCAAAAATGTATGTTGAAGAAATATTTTCAGGTTTAGATCCTAAAAATAAGCCTGAAATCGCACTTTTTGATAATAAATATCAATATAATCAGATGTTAGTAGAAAAAAATATTACCTTCTACTCAAATTGTGAGCATCATTTTGTGCCAATCATTGGAAAAGCACATATAGCTTATAAATCATCTGGAAAGGTTATTGGACTTTCAAAATTAAACCGAATAGTTCAATATTATGCCAAACGTCCACAAGTTCAAGAACGTTTAACAAATCAAATTGCAAACGAACTTAAAGCGGTTTTAAAAACCGAAGATGTTGCTGTAATTATAGATGCAAAACACTTATGCGTATCATCTAGAGGCATTAAAGACGACACATCTGCTACAGTGACAACATATTATGGAGGCGAATTTAATAACGCTTCAAAAATTTTAGAATTACAAAACTATATAAACAATTAAGCTATGGGAACATTAGAAAGAGCTATAGAATTTGAAAACAGAAAATTTTCTTTCAAAACAACAAGTGACAGAATTTTAGCAGCGAGAGAGGCTAAAGACCTAATTTTAGAGGTAAACGAATTATATAAAGAAAAGAAAGATGCTAAACTTATGGATTTAATGAAGCGTCTTACGGTTATAAAACAAAAAATCGAAAAACGTTTAAAAGGAAGGCCACTAACCGCTTCATAATTTAATAATGAAGAGGCTAGTAATTATAGGAGGAAGCAAAGGTATTGGCAAGGCAATTGTTATAGCTTTGCTTTCTTTTTATGATGAAATTATAAACATCAGCAGAACAGCACCAGAAGAATCCTACCCTAATGTAATACATTACAGCTGTGATATTCTTAAAGATGAACTACCAGAAATAGACATAGCAGATGGCTTAGTGTATTGTCCAGGAAGCATCAACTTAAAACCCATTAACCGATTAACTGTAGACGATTTTAAAAATGATTTTGAAATCAATGTTATTGGAGCTGTCAGAGCAATTCAGAAATACTTACCAGCCTTAAAAAGTGGAAAGCAACCCTCAATTGTACTTTTTAGTACTGTTGCTGCCAAACTAGGTATGCCCTTTCATGCCAGTGTAGCTGCTTCAAAATCTGCTGTTGAAGGTTTAACAAAGTCCTTAGGTGCAGAATTAGCACCTGCAATAAGAGTTAATGCTATTGCTCCAACTGTTACACATACAGAATTGGCCTCAAAATTACTACGTAACGAACGTATGATTGAAAATATGAATGAGCGCCACCCACTAAAAAAGTACTTACAACCCGAAGAAGTTGCTGGTATGGCTGCCTTTTTGTTATCCGACAAAGCAGCATCGCTATCAGGTCAAATATTTGAAATGGATTGTGGCATTGTAAGTTTCAAATTATAGAAATAGCATTACGTAAAGTAACTATATCATTAACACCTTATCAAAATGATGACAACAGCAACACAATCACTTTACGATATAAAAATTAACAGTTTACAAGGTAAGCCTATAAATTTACAACAATTTAAAGGTAAAAAAATGCTGTTTGTAAACGTCGCTTCTAAATGCGGATTTACATCACAATATAAAGATTTACAACATTTACAAGACACCTACAAAGACACATTAATTATTATTGGAGTGCCCTGCAATCAATTTGGAAAACAAGAACCAGGAACCCCTAACGAAATACAAGAATTTTGTAAAATTAATTATGGTGTCACATTTTTAATTACTGAAAAAATTGCCGTTAAGGGTGAGAATCAACACCCTTTATATGCTTGGCTGACTAAAAAACCTCTTAACGGTAAACAAAATTCTACCGTAAAGTGGAATTTTCAAAAATATTTAATAGACGACAATGGTGAATTTTTAAATTACTACTATTCTATCACAAGTCCTACAAGTTCAAGACTCATAAAATACTTAAAATAGATTACTATGTTCGGATTATTTAAAAAGACATCGGAGGCGGAAAAACTTCAAAAACAATATGAAAAACTTATGGCTGAATGGCATAAGCTTTCTACAACAAATAGAGCTGAAAGTGACAAAAAATATACTGAAGCTCAATTAATTGCTGATAAAATTGATAAATTAAAATAATCTTACCTTGAAAAAAATCTACCTTTTCATATTATTTCTAATTATTAATTTTGGCGGACTTGCTCTTGGCAATTGGTTTATGGGAGATGCTGTTACAAGCGAATGGTACACCAATTTAAATAAAGCACCTTGGACACCTCCTGGCTGGGTTTTTGGAGCGACTTGGACACTGATTATGATTTGCTTTTCGGCATACCTAAGCTATTTATTTACAATTCGAAATTCTAAATTTGTAATATTTGTTTATACTATTGCTGTGATTTTAAATGTAAGTTGGAATTACATATTCTTTAATCAACAACTCACAAACTTAGCTTTAATCAATATTACATTATTAACACTAGTCATAGCATATTTCTTTATCACGTTTTGTGATGATAAATTAAGTAAGTTAAAATACCTATTACTTCCTTATATTATTTGGCTCTGTATTGCAACCTCCTTAAATGGTTACGTTGTTTTTAATAATTAATTGGAACGTCATTTCACTCTTGTGTTTATAGACACAATTCTACTAGTTTTCTACACCTATAACATATCATGAAAATATATACTTTACATAAAAAACAAAACCTACCAATCTCAGTGGAACAAGCTTGGGAGTTTTTATCCAGTCCTGCAAATCTAAAAGTGATTACTCCAGATTATATGGGTTTTAACATTCTTTCTGGAGCAGACAGACCAATGTTTCCGGGACAAATTATTCAATATATTGTCACACCCGTTTTAGGTATTAAAACTAAATGGGTTACAGAAATTACACATGTTAAAAATCTTGAATATTTTGTAGATGAACAACGCTTTGGGCCTTATGCTCTATGGCATCATAAGCATTTTATAAAAGAAATTGAAGGTGGAGTTGAAATGGAAGATATTATAGATTATAAATTACCATTGGGAATTTTAGGGCAAATCGTGCATCCGTTTTTAGTGCAGCCAAAATTGGAAGAGATATTTAATTACAGAACCAAAAAATTAGAAGAATTATTTGGAAAACATAAAGGTTAGAAACTAATTTATAGCACAAAAAACAAACTTTTACAGCCTTCAATTAAAAATTAAATCGGCATTTTAAATGAGTAAAAAAACAAATATATTTTGGTTTAGAAGAGACCTAAGATTAGATGACAATCTTGGGTTTTATGAGGCTTTAAGAGGCGAACATCAGGTACTTCCCATTTTCATATTTGATACTGAAATATTAAACAAATTAGCCAAAAACGATGCTCGCGTGGCATTTATTCATCAAACGCTTCAATCGATGCGACAAATATTACAAGATGAACACGATAGTAGTATTGCCATTTTTAAAGGTAAACCTGAAACAATATTTAAACAGTTAATTAAAGACTATGAAATTGAAACAGTTTATACCAATCACGATTACGAACCTTATGCAACAGAACGTGATCATAAAATCAAGTCTTTATTAGAAACCAATTCTATTAAACTTAACACCTATAAAGATCAGGTTATTTTTGAAAAAAATGAAGTTGTAAAAAAAGACGGAAATCCTTATTTGGTCTACACACCTTATATGCGGACTTGGAAAAAAAAGTTTCAGACTATTGACTTAGAAATTTACGATACCAATTCACATTTAGATAATTTAATTACACATAGTAGGTTGCCTAATCTTAGTCTATCAGATATTGGTTTTGAAAAACCTAACCAAAAGATTTTACCTTATGTTCTCACTCCTACTTTAATTCAAAATTATGAAGCCACTAGAAATTTTCCATCAAAAGATGCGACTTCACATTTAGGACCACATTTAAGATTCGGAACTGTTAGCATCCGAAAAACAATAAAAAAAGCAATTGCAGAACAGAATGAAATCTTTTGGCAAGAATTGATTTGGCGTGAATTTTTTATGCAAATTCTTTGGCATTTTCCACATACTATAGACAACGCCTTTAAACCAAAATACGATCGCATAGATTGGAGAAACAATGAAGACGAGTTTAAAAAATGGTGCGAAGGCAAAACAGGATATCCTTTAGTAGATGCAGGCATGCGCCAATTAAATGAAACTGGTTTTATGCACAATAGAGTACGAATGCTAGTTGGTAGCTTTCTATGTAAACATTTATTAATAGACTGGCGATTGGGAGAAGCTTACTTTGCAGAAAAGCTACACGACTATGAAATGGCAAGTAATGTTGGTAATTGGCAATGGGTTGCTGGTTGCGGTGTAGATGCAGCCCCTTATTTTAGAATTTTTAATCCAACAACTCAAATTCAAAAATTTGATAAAAATTTAGAATATATAAAAAAGTGGGTTCCTGATTTTCAGGAATTAACATATCCAGCTCCTATAGTAGAGCATAAAATTGCAAGAGAACGCTGCTTAGAAACATATAAATCTGCTTTAAATTAAAATTTTAATTCCTTCAAACAATAAAACAATATAAAATGCGTTACTAATTATAAGACTATTAAGGTCTTAAACCGAAATAACCATTTCAACAAACAATTTTAAAAGCTCTGACTAGTCTTCAGGGCTTTTTATTTTAATGGCTAAAAAATAAGATATTACTTCAAACTTTTTGTTAACTTTAAAGCACTAATTCAAAAACAAGAACATTATGAATACTTGGGGAGTTGCAAAAAAATGGAAAGAAATGTGTGAGAAAGGCAAAAACTTAGAATGCATTAACGAGCTTTATGCAGAAAATGTAGTGAGCAAAGAAATGCCTGGTATGCCTGGTGAAGTTGTAACCGGAAAGCAAAATGTTTGGAACAAAAGTAAAGAATGGATTGATAGTGTTGAAAATATTCACGCCAGTAGTATTAGTAACCCTCTTGTAGCTGGTAATTTTTTTACAGCAAAAATGGACTTTGACTGTACATTTAAAGAAGGCGGAAGGCAAAAAATGGAGGAAGTTTGCGTATATGAAGTAAAAGACGGCAAAATTACAAGTGAGCAATATTTTTATACCATGTAAAATAGTATTTATATCCTAAATCTAAAAAAGCTTCAAGATATACACTTGAAGCTTTTTTATATACTTTAATTAAAAAGGGTTAATTACCGTCTACACGTTCAATTTTTGCTCCAATAGCTCTTAAACGCTCATCAATATTTTCATAACCTCTATCAATCTGTTCAATATTATGAATTATAGATGTTCCTTTTGCAGATAATGCTGCAATTAATAAAGAAACTCCTGCTCTAATATCTGGAGACGTCATGGTTGTTGCCTTTAATGTCGATTTAAAATCGTGACCAATTACAGTTGCTCTATGTGGATCGCAAAGAATAATTTTTGCTCCCATATCTATCAATTTATCAACAAAAAACAAGCGGCTTTCAAACATTTTTTGATGTACAATTGCACTTCCTCTCGCCTGTGTTAAAACCGTTAAAATAATACTTAACAAATCTGGTGTAAATCCTGGCCAAGGAGCATCTGAAATGGTTAAAATAGAGCCATCAATATAACTTTGTACTTCATAACCCTCTGTATGTGCAGGAATATGAATATCGTCACCTTGGCGCTCTACTGTAATACCTATTTTTCTAAATACATTTGGTATCAGACCTAAGTCATCCCAACTTACATTTGTAATGGTTAATTCGCTTTTTGTCATTGCAGCCAAACCAATCCAACTACCAATTTCAATCATATCTGGTAACATCCTATGCGTTGTTCCGCCTAATGAATCAACACCTTCAATAATTAACAGATTAGAACCAACACCAGAGATTTTAGCACCCATGCGATTCAACATTTTACAAAGTTGTTGTAAATACGGTTCGCAAGCGGCATTATAAATAGTTGTTGTTCCTTCTGCTAAAACAGCAGCCATAACGATATTAGCTGTACCAGTTACAGAAGCTTCATCTAAAAGCATGTATGTCCCTTTCAGTTTTTCTGCTTCTACTCCATAAAACAAATCTTCCTTATTATAGCGAAACTTTGCTCCAAGGTTGATAAAACCTTCAAAATGGGTATCTAAACGACGACGACCAATTTTATCACCTCCTGGTTTGGGTATATACCCTTTTCCAAAACGTGCTAATAATGGACCTACAATCATAATAGAACCTCGTAATCCTTTTCCGTCTTCTTTAAACTCTGCAGATTCTAAATATTTTAGATTTACTTCGTCTGCTTTAAAGGTATAAGACCCTTTTCCTAATTTATTGATTTTAACCCCTAGCTTTTTTAATAAAGCAATAAGTTTGTTTACGTCAATAATATCTGGAATGTTATCTATCTTAATTTCTTCGGCAGTTAAAAGTACTGCACATAAGATTTGTAAAGCTTCGTTTTTTGCTCCTTGAGGCTGAATTTTCCCCTTTAATTGATGACCGCCTTCAATTTTAAATGTACTCATACGTTTTAGTAACGTTTTCTGTTATTAGAATATTTTTTCTTATTTGAATGATTATTCTTTTTGTTTGAATTGTTTTTACCTCCATATTTAGACTTGGCACGCATCAAACTAGAAGAATCACTTAAATCTTCTTCATTATTTTTTAGATCTAATTTTCCATTAGAAAGCTCATACAAGTGATTAAAAATTACAGCATCTTCAACGGTATCTTTATTCCAATTAAGGAAACACTTTTTCATGTGATTTGCAATCGTAAACTTTAAAGCTTCTTTTAGATCACCTTCTTCCCAACCAACAGCAACATCTATCATTGTTTTTATATTATTACCATAAAAACGGTATTTAGGATGGTTTTGTGGGTATTTTAAAGGCTCTGGTCTTGCTTGTATTTCCTCTTTTGAAGGTTCGCCATAAGGTGAATCTACATCAATATCAAAATCGGCCATAATAAACAATTGATCCCATAATTTATGCTGAAAATCTGGCACATCTCTTAAATGTGGTTGTAGATTTCCCATTACAGCTATAATTGCTTTGGCTATTTTATTACGTTCTTCTTTTGTTTCGCGAGACTTAGCATAATTAATCATCTTTTGTAGATGACGTCCATATTCAGGTATAATTAAATGCTCGCGCTCTGTGTTGTATTCTAAATCGTCAATCAAAATTGTAAAATGTGTAGTGTATAGTTTGTAAAACCTGTAGTCGTTTTAGGTTTTGTTGCAAAGTACAAAAAAATACGAAGCTTAATAGAAATTTTATAAGGAAATTACTCCTTCAACATTTTCGGCGACTTCCTTATATTTAGCGATAACTGCTTCGGGATTTTTCATTCTAACGTTTATAGATACACTAGTATATTTTCCATTCTTTGATTCTGTAGTCGTAATAACAGCTCCTAAATTATCAAAAAGGGCTTCAATATGATTAACTCCTGAACCTTCAGATAGTATAATAAATTTGTATAAGTATTCCGAAGGCCAAAGGGCTGTATCGTAAAGTTGTGATTTTAATTTTTCGTAAAACGCGTCTGTTTTTTTAGAATTATCCATAATGAAATTTTTCAGATGTAAAGATACGTTTAAAACTTAAAAACTAAAGATTAAATCTATTCTCGATACAATTTGCAACTTAAAAAAAGTCAAAATATATAACGGATTTTTATATTCTATTTTTATTACCTTACTTTTATCCTCTGTTTTATTTCAAAAAAAATACCAATTTGAGTCCAAAAAAAATTGTCATCGCAGGTGGTCCTGGTACAGGAAAAACCACTATTATTAATGAGTTAAAAAAACGTGGTTTTTTATGTTATGATGAAATATCTAGGCAAATCACTTTACAAGCAAGAAAAGATGGTATAGAACAACTATTTCTTACAGAGCCTTTACTCTTCAGTGAAAAACTGTTAGAAGGCAGAACGCAACAATTTAAAGATGCCACTAAAGAATCTAATCCTATTGTTTTTTTAGACAGGGGCATTCCCGATGTTTTGGCATATATGGATTATATTGGAGATACTTATCCTGAACATTTTGTGAAAGCATGTGAAACTTATACTTACGATGCCATTTTTATTTTAGCTCCTTGGCAAGAAATTTTTACTAGCGATAGTGAACGTTACGAAAATTTTGAAGAAGCCATAGAAATCCACCATCATTTATTAGACACATATAAGCGATTTGGTTATCAATTAATTGATGTTCCTTTTGGAAATGTTAAAACTAGGGCTAATTTTATTATAGAGTCCTTAAATTTGCAGTAATGCATCCTATAGAAGTTTTAGAGCGGTATTGGCATCATACGTCTTTTAGACCGTATCAAGAAGACATTATTACTTCGGTTTTAAACCGTGAAGATACCTTTGCGCTATTACCAACCGGAGGAGGAAAATCGATTTGTTTTCAAATTCCTGCTCTAATACAAGATGGCATCTGTATTGTTATTTCGCCTTTAATAGCCTTGATGAAAGATCAAGTAAACACCTTAAAGGCTAAAGGTATTAAAGCCATTGCTTTAGCTTCTGGTATGTCTTACAAAGATTTAGACACACAACTAGACAACTGTATTTACGGCAATTACAAGTTTTTATACCTCTCACCAGAACGTTTGCAACAAACTTTGGTACAAGATCGCATTCAGCAAATGAAAGTGAACTTAATTGCTGTAGATGAAGCACATTGTATTAGTCAATGGGGAAATGATTTTAGACCTGCTTACAAAAACATTTCAATATTACGACAAATGCATCCACATGTTAATTGTATAGCGTTAACAGCTACTGCAAAACATAATGTTGTAAATGATATTGTTAAAAATCTCGATTTTATAACCCCTAATATATATAAAGCCTCATTTGCAAGACCAAACATTGCCTATAATGTCATTCATACTGATGATAAATTATTTCAACTCGAACATTTATTAAAAAAGCACCATGGATCTTCTATCATCTATGTTAGAACCCGAAGAGCAACAACTGATATTCATAATTTTCTTAATGCCAAGGGTTTTTCTTCAACGTTTTACCATGGTGGTATAACAAATAAAGAAAAACAAGAACGCTTATACGAATGGGCTAATGGCCAAAAACAGATTATGGTTGCTACCACTGCTTTTGGAATGGGAATTGATAAAGCTAATGTAAAAACCGTTATTCATTTTAATTTACCAGAAAGTTTAGAGAGTTACTATCAAGAAGCAGGAAGGGCCGGAAGAGATGGCACATTATCTTATGCTATTATTTTAAAACAACATATAGATGAAGACCGTCTTCGTAATCAGTTTTTAAGCACCTTACCTTCTGTTGCTTTTGTAAAAACAGTGTATAATAAGTTATGTAATTATTTTCAGATTTCTTACGGAGAAGGAGAAAACACATTACATCAATTCGATTTTAAGTCCTTTTGTAATCAATATAAGTTAAATGCCAATATTACTTACAATGCTTTGTTGCTGTTAGACCGAAATGCTATTATTACACTAACCCAGCTATTTAATTTTAGAACAAAAATTCAATTTATAACCACAAATGCTGTTTTATTTAAATACTTAGAAACACATCTAGATTTAAATATTTTGGTTAAGGTACTTTTAAGAACTTATGGAGGTATTTTTGATTATGAAACAAAAGTAAACCTCAGTTTAATCATTAAAAAAGCAAATCTGTCAGAAAAACAAGTAATAGCCCAATTACAAAGGTTAGAAAAAGACGAGGTCATTAGTTTACAGATGACAAATACAGATTCTGAAATTACCTTCTTACAACCTCGTGAAGATGATATAACCATTAACCCAATTGCAAGAACTATAGAACAGCAGCATACGTTAAAACACCAACAGATTGAGTCTGTTTTAAATTATATTAAAAATGATTCCGTTTGTAGAAGTCAACAACTCTTACGCTATTTTGGAGAAGAAACAAACAATGTTTGTGGTAAGTGTTCGGTTTGTATAGCTAAAACAACGCCCATAGAAAATGTTTCAATTGAAATGGTTTCGCTTCAAATTACAAAAGCCTTAGAAACAAAAACCTTATCTTCAAGACAGTTATTACAACATATTAAATGTTCTGAAAAAATATTATTACAAAGTCTTTCAGAACTTATTGAACTTAATAAAATTAAACTAACACCAGCTAATACTTACACACTTGTATGACGAAAACACGTGACTTACGAATTGTTTTTATGGGTACTCCAGATTTTGCGGTAGCCACATTAAAAGCCTTAATTGACCATAAATATAATGTTGTTGGTGTCATTACTGCACCAGACAAACCTGCAGGACGAGGCCAAAAACTAAGAGCATCTGCGGTAAAACAATTTGCTTTAGAACATCATTTGAATATCTTACAGCCTACAAATTTAAAAGCAGAATCTTTTTTAGAAGAATTAAAGTCTCTAAATGCCAATCTGCAAATTATTGTAGCCTTTAGAATGCTTCCAAAAGTAGTTTGGCAGATGCCAGAATACGGAACATTTAACCTTCATGCCTCCTTATTACCTCAATATAGAGGCGCAGCACCAATACATTGGGCCATTATTAATGGAGAAACAAAAACAGGCGTAACCACATTTTTTATAGATGAAAAAATTGATACAGGAGCTGTTATTTTAAGTGAAGCAACACATATAGGCCATAAAACAACCGTAGGCGATTTGCATGATGAGTTAATGGCTATTGGTAGCGAGCTAGTTATTAAAACCGTTAAACAGATAGAAGCAGATGCCGTAAGCACAACCATTCAACCCCAAAACGAAGACTTAAAAACAGCATATAAACTTAATCGTGATAATTGTAAAATTGATTGGTCACAACCAATTAACACTATATATAATAAAATAAGAGGCTTAAACCCTTTTCCAACAGCTTGGTGCTATTTAGAAAATGATGATAAAAAACCTTTATCTATAAAAATTTATGGTGTCGAAAAAATAGAAGAAACACACAACCTTGAAGCAGGACAATTAATCGCTAGTAAAGATGAACTAAAAGTCGCATGTCAAGGAGGTTACCTAAATATTTTAGAAATTCAACTTCCTGGAAAGCGAAAGATGGATGTAAAATCACTTTTAAATGGGTTTAATTTTTCTGAATCCGCAAAACTGCTGTAAACCCTTATTATCATTGGTTTTACAAAAAATCCGATGAAATACACTCGCTTTATTAACAAATGCCCTAAGTTATTAACAAAAACCCGTATTTCCCTTGCTATTACTTGCGTAGCTGAATTTTCCTAATAATTTTGTCTAAGGATTTTAAGAACAATAATTTTAAAACCGAATTTTTAACAATTTAAATTTAATATTTTATGAACAAAACAGATTTAATCAACGGAATGGCAGAGAATGCTGGAATTACAAAAGCAGCTGCAAAAAAAGCATTAGACTCTTTATTAGTTGATATCGAAGGATCTTTACAAAAAGGTAATAGAGTATCTTTAGTAGGATTTGGTTCTTGGTCAGTTTCTAGAAGAGCTGCAAGAGACGGAAGAAACCCACAAACTGGAAAAACTATCAAAATTAAAGCAAAAAATGTAGTAAAATTTAAGGCAGGTTCTGACTTAAGTAATGCTGTAAACTAAGATTTTGTTTGTTTGAAATACAGAACCTGCTCATTGAGCAGGTTTTTTTTTATCCAATTTTTAAAAAATTTCAACCCTAAAAATGAACATCTTATTATATACTATTACACATTTATATTACTATTAAGTTGTTTTTTTAACAAAAAAAACATAGATTTAATAATATTTAAAACTGAAAACTAAAAATGAACAAACCCGAAAAAGGCAATTTACTAATTGCTGAGCCATCTATTATCGGAGATATTTCATTTAATCGTGCCGTGATTCTTTTAGCAGATCATAACGATTTAGGTTCAGTTGGGTTTATTTTAAATAAACCTCTAGATTATAACCTTAGAGACCTTATTGAAGGAACAGAATCTGAATTTCCGGTATATAATGGCGGACCAGTAGAGCAAGATAACCTCTATTTTATTCATAAATCACCAGAGCTTATTCCAAATAGTATCGAAATATCCAATGGTATATTTTGGGGAGGAGATTTTAGTGTGGTACTCAACTTAATAAATAAAGGAAAAATTTCAACTGACGATATTCGCTTCTTTTTAGGATATTCGGGTTGGGATGAGCAGCAATTAGATAACGAATTAGAATCTAACGCTTGGTTAGTATCTGAAAACATCTACAATAAAGAAATTATATCAAAGCCTTGTAATTCTTTTTGGCGCGATAAAATGTTAGAACTCGGTGGCGACTATAGTATTTGGTCTAATGCTCCAGAAAATCCTAGTTATAATTAAAGATTAAGGCTGAACTTGAAGTTGAAATAGATTTTCAAGAACGTTTTTCTTCATTGAGGCTAAGATCCTTATACATCATACCTCGATCAAAAAAAATACTTCACTAGCGCGCAAAATACTAATGCCCGTAATTATTTATTTACACTCCCAAATAATCATTTAACGGTGTAGATCCAACAGTGCCGGACTCAACGATTTTAAGAAATAATAAGTAAGACTTATCATTACATAAATATATCAAGGATTAGATGATAATTCCTACAAAATTCCAAAGACAATAATGCATTAGCGAATAGTGCTTTAGCAAATGCGATAGCATTCACGAATTCAAACGTAAGCAATAAAAATCCATGAGTAATTCCTAATAAATCGTTTTGATCTTTTGGGTAGCCTGTCCAGAGCGAAATCGAAGGGTTTGCATCAAGGCAAATGTGAAAGTATTCATGACTTCTTCTTTAATAAAATAGAAATAACAGGAACTAAAATGAACAAATAACAAACCGTTCTAATAATTCACAAACATCTTTAGGATAGTAAACGCAGTTTAGCATTAAGTTTAGTCACCAAACTCTGAGCAAAAGTACTGCCATACTCTTTTTTACGATACTTCGTAATTGGAACAATCCCTTTAATAACATTAGTAATAAACAACTCATCTGCTTTTTGAAGTTCAAACGGACTAATAGAAGCTTCTTCTACAACCACATTAACATCCTTTGCTAATAGTTCTAGTATTTGCTTTCTCATAACTCCTTTAAGACAACCTTCCTCTAAAGGAGGGGTTTTAATTTTACCATCTTTAACTAAAAATAAGTTGCCATTTAATGCTTCAATAACACTTTTATTCGTGTTTAAGACCAAACAATTATCAAAATCATTTTCTTTTGCATAAATACTACCAATAACCTGAATAGCTTTATTATTAGATTTTAATCCAGATAATAATCCTGGTGCTACAAAATAATCTTTATATAAATCTACAGTATAGTTGGCATTAACATCAATAGTATAAAAAGGGTTATCGTGTGGTTCTACACTAATATTAAATTGCACTTTTGATTCATTTGATGGTAAATATTTTCCGCCTTCACCTCTATCTACATTTAATCTCACACGTGCAGACGCCTCAGATAAACTATTAGCTTCAATCGTTTTTAAAATTTCGACTTCTAGAAACTCCATTGTAAAATTCATAGGGATATCCATTCTAAGAATTCGCATTGAAGACATGAGTCTAAAATAATGATCCTCCCAAAAGAAGATTTTGCCATTAATGACTTTTAATGTTTCAAAAAGTGCATCTCCATACTTGTATCCTCTATTATCTACTCTAAGTTTAGAATCTAATTGAGAAAGCAGTTTACCGTTAAAATTTATCATAAAAAAATCTCGATTTAGTTTTAAAATTAAATCGAGACAAATATATAATAGAATATGTTGTTTTACTTATGCCGAACCTAAAACTTGTTTAAGGCTAGAAATTTGGTTCTCCCAAAGCATCTTTCCTTCGTCAATTTCGTCTTCTTCTGCAAAGTCTGTAATCATTAAAGAGACATCTTTTGTAATTTCATCTACTTGAATACGAATTTCAAAATAGTATGCAGCTCCATCTTCGTCGTCACTTATCCACCTAAATTTAACACGTTCCCCACTTTTTTTACTTAATAATTTAGCTTGTTCTTCTGAGCCATCCCAAATAAAAGTATATAGTTCTCCACGAGAGTTTACATTATCTGCAAACCATTCCGATAAACCAGAAGGTGTTGATATGTAAGTATATATAAGTGCTGGTGATGCCTGAATCACAAACTCCATTTCGTATTTTTCTTTATCGTCCATATTACATTGTATTATGTGCTCAATATATACATTTTATAGGTGAGTTCTAAAGATTAAACTAAAATTATTTTTTTTAGTTTTTATTGTTTGCTGTAGTGGAATTTGTTTTTATATTTGCAGCCGCAATTATGTATATGTCTACAGCCAATATGTAAGCATAAATTTATTGATTGTGAATTATGGCGAGGTAGCTCAGTTGGTTAGAGCGTTGGATTCATAACCCAGAGGTCAGGAGTTCAAATCTCCTTCTCGCTACATCTTAAAAGGTTGCAAATAAACGGTTTAGTTCACTCTAAACCGTTTTTTTATGCATACAATTAATGAATTTATTACCTTTGAACACGATTTAGAACACGATTTAGAACACGATTTAGAACACGTTTTGGCACACAAAAAAAATTTTTCTATCCCTAAAATTTATACAGCTAATGGCGATTTAAATAAGCGTTGGTATGTTTATTTTTCTTTCAGAGATCCTAAGACTAACAAGTTAAAACGTCAAATAAACATTTACGGCACAGCAAATGCCTTTACAAATAAAGAAGATCGTTTAGCTTTATTATCGCTTTATCGCAAAAGACTATTAAGGCTTTTGCAAAATGGTTACAATCCATATATAGATAATACAGCGCTTTACAAAGCTCAACTAAAAAAGAGAGAAAGCACATTAACACCTCAACCAGCAATAGAGAAAGAATATGCACAGCCTACAGCATTTCCTTCAAAAATAAATAAGAAAGAAACTTCAGCAACCTCAACGCCTACAATAGAAAAAGAAGAACCTAAAGAGGCTAGTATGTCTTTACGAGAAGCTTTTGATTTTAGTTTAAATCTAAAAAAGAATCAAATTAGCAATAGATCACTTAAAGATTATGAATATACTACAAATGCCTTAGTGAAATGGGTAAATACAAATTGCCCTACAATTAAAACCATAGATCAGTTTGATAAAAAAGTAGCGCAGAAGTTCTTAAATCATATTCTAAGTAAAACGAGTCCAAGAAACAGAAATAATTATAGGCTCAATTTAAGTAGTTTATTTCAAGTCTTAGAGGATAATGAGATTATCACATATAATCCCATTAAGAAAATAAACGCTTTACGTAGTATTCCTAAACGTAATAAATCCTATAGTACAGAGGAACATAAAAAGATTTTCGAATATTTAAAAAAAGAAGATCCACTGCTCCTGCTCTATATTAAATTTATCAGTTATAATTTTTTAAGACCCGTTGAAGTCTGTCGTCTAAAAATTAAAGATATAAATATTGAAGACCAGACCTTACAGTTTAAAGCTAAGAACAAGCCTCTAAAAAAGAAGCTTATTCCAAAAAAAATAATTCAAGAACTACCTGACTTGTCTAAATTAGACCCAGAATTTTATTTATTTACACCTATAAAAATTGGAGGGGAATGGAATACTAATGAAACCAACAAAACAAATTATTTTTCTAAGCGCTATAAAACTGTTGTAAAAGATCATTTTAAATTAGATAAAGACCAAACGCTTTACAGCTTTAGACATACATTTATATCTATACTATACCATGCATTACTTAAAGACTCATCTCCTTTTGCTGCTAAAAGTAAGTTAATGGAAATAACAGGTCATACTACCATGAGTGCTTTAGAAAAATATTTAAGAGGCATTGATGCTAAATTACCTGATGACTATTCTGATTTATTATGAGCCAAACTAACGACATATTAGAATTAAGTACTCAAATATTGCGTCCTATTATCTTTTATATTTCACAAGGAATGTTAGAAGGTTTAGAAACGGAACATGCAGAAATACTGGATAAATTAGAATTTACAAATTCATTAATGCTCCTTGATATTAACGGAGATCCTCTTTTCTTTGAAAATAAAATTGAACATATAGAACTTCTAAAAAAAGAAAAAGTACTAAAATCGAATACATTAAAACTTATTGAATTTAAGGCTAAATACGATATTGAAGCCTTTAAATATCATTTTGAAGAATACATCAATGATTTAGAAGCTTGGATAGAAGCCTCAGATTATATTAGATTAAATGCTAAAACCGAAGCTAGAAATTATTTTGAGGAGATTCAACCTTACCTTCAATTGCAATACGACAATTTAAAACAACATCATCAAGAATTGGAACAACGCTTTGCTAACGTCATATTTAAACCGTTACAAACGAAAGTACTTGTAAAATCCAATATAAATGTCCCTAAGTCTCAAACTTCAGAAAAACCTAAAAAAGGAAGAAAAAAACGGGTTTTACCTAGTGACGATGAAATTGATAATTACCTATTAGAAACCGTTTTCGGTTTAGATTTAATGAAAATAAACAATAAAAAACCGAAATAAATCGTAATTTTACGTAAAACAAACGTTTATTTTACGCTAAATGAGAGACAATAAATTTTACACTTGCGCGTATTGTTTTAAAGAATTTGAACCAAAACGGAGACGTGTACAGCGATATTGTAGCAATACTTGTCGTTCTAAGGCTTATCATGCTCGAAAAACAGAATCACTAACACTTACAACACCATCCTCAGAAGTTACCACACCTACTCCACAAAATGAGAATATGTCATTAGCAGGTGTTGGAAATGCTGCCGCTGGTTCTTTAGCTGCTCAAGGCCTAAAACATGTACTTACAGCACCCCAAAATAGACCTGCTACTAAAGCAGACATAGAAAATATTGCATCAAAATTAAAACGATATCACAAAGTTAAAAACTTACCTGCTAATGCTCAAGGTGCACTGCCCTATTTTGATATAGAAACTAAGGAGATTAAATATCCTTCTTTTATGCTTGAAGGGAAATAATAGAGGTATTGTAAATATTTTATTTAATAATAATTTTAAAAAAAACACCATCTTTATAGATTATCACTAATAATCTCTTGGTCAAATATAAAATTATAATCACAATTACTTATATCCGAAGTTGTGTGCTAAATTAAAAGCTGAAAGTACAATTGAAAACATTAAAACTTTAATACTTAAACATTCAATTTTTAAACTAATTTTCTAACGATTTTCATCTCACAACTAGCAAATTTACAAGTTGGCATACAATTAAAAGAGATTTGATTGAATGCATAACTTGATCTATCAAATTATGATTCATTCTTATGCTTATCCTCATAGTTCTGAATTATGGATGAAATAAAAGCACCTCCTGCAGCAGTTGCTAACCAACCCCAAATCCCAATACCTCCTCCTAATGCAACTATTCCGATACCCCCAGATCCAAAAATAAATAAACCAGTTACTGCTCCAATAAAAGCACCAATAAAAAGTTTAGAACTAGCAGATTGATCATTCCACATTATTCTTTTTATCTCTATTGCCTTTTGCTTTATTGTGAGTTCGGAAGCTTGAACATTTTGAACGTCCTTTAGAATAGAAATTAAATTTTCTTTTTTAGACTTGGATAGTTTAGAAATATATTTTAAACCTTTTGCTAATTTAGCTTCAACATCTATATCCGATTCTTCCATTATATACTTTTAACATTTTGTCTTATTTAATAATTGTTTTTTCTTTATTCCTAACCAATTCCATCTGCTCTTCTTTCCATTGTTCTATTGCTATTGCAGCTACTTCAGCTTGTGCCTTTGCAATATTTTTTATTAAGTCGTTGTTAGTTTTAAGTTCTTCTTCGATTTTTAATTCATTCATTGCTGTATGTACTTTAACAGACGAATTAATTTCCTGGTTTATATTGCTTTGGAGTAAAAGCTGTTTAACTTTTGCTTCATGCTTTATTCGATCTAAAATATCATCATAAGTGCCTCGTTCCGTCATCATTTTAAACAAAATTGGAGCAATTTCAATAAAAATAAACAGAATAGTTATCAGCCATTTTGCATACCAAACGGCAGTTTTCTCTTTTTCTACTGATACTAGAACTTTTTCTCCATCAACGACATCATAAGATGAAACTTCTTGATACATTAAGTTATCTAAAGCTTTAAGTCTTGCGATTAGTCCATCATTTTGAGCTTGAATTGTCTTTTGACTTTGAATCTCAGATTGTGTTAAATTTTCCCTAGACTTAATTTTAATATCAATTTGATCAATCTTTTGATAATCTTTATCATTTAATTCAGTAAAATCTTCTTTAATTTTCAAATAAGCGTTTTCTGAATCATCAGCAACCTTTTTCAAATCGTCATAATATTCTCCTTTTCCCCGTTTTCCGCTAAATTTCCCTAAATTCCACTCATCATTTTTATCCTTATTAGCTGATTCCCAAAATATTCTTTTGTCTTCAATTGCTTTAATTCTATTTTTTATAGCTGAATCAAGATCAGCTCTTTCTGTTTTTAACCTTGTCAAAATTGGATCGTCCTCTCCTGATTTTATTATAGTATTGTTTGTTATAGCTATTTGTGTGCTTATTTCCGCATTTATCTCTTTTTCAAAAAGTTTCAATTCAAGTGGTGTAGAAATAACAAATCCAAGAAGCATTGCCATTAATAATCTTGGTGCTGCCTCAAAAAGTTCTTGTCTAGAAATTGTTTTCTTACCATCTCCAACTCCAAATGTGGATACTATATATCTATCAAGGTTAAATATTAATGCCCCCCAAAACAATCCAAATACAATTGCCAAGACTGGATTTTTAAAAGCCGTAAAAAATGCATAACCGCCTGCAAAGGAAGCCATCAATGCAGTAAATAATATGGTTCCTCCTATTCCAAAATACTTATTACTATCTGTTGGCGCTTGTTTTAAAATGTCTAAATCGGCTCCTGACGACCATAAAAAAAGCTTATAAATACTTTTAAAAGGCTTGTTTAGCACTCTTTTTATTTTCTCAATAATACTCATTAGGATTGGTGGATTATGTTCTTAATTCTTTTAAATATGGTGTGAATTGCAAAATCTTTTGAAGGTTGTTCAATAGCGTCAAAACTATCAATCAAACTATTTTTTGTTTCAAACTTTGGTAACTCTAAGGTTTGTAAAGAAGGAATTCCTGCGTTCAAATTTTTTAATGGAATTTCAAGAGATTTAAAGCTTTTTAAGCTTACAGATTCTATTTTGGCGCTTAAATTCATTTTAGGAATTTCAACAAATAGTTGTTTAATAACAGGAGCTGGAAATGGATGAGCTTTTACTTCTTCTGTTATTGTTGAGAATAACCCTATTGCCGAAATTTTAAAAATGGTCTCTTCTCTTATAGGAACATGAATTAAGCCACTAGAATCCTGAACTCCTACTTTTGGAGTCATATGGACTTCTTTAGTGTTTTCTGTATCCCAAATCAGATCAATATTATTGATCCCCTCATTCAAATTAATTTCCCAATCAAACCTTTTAATTCTTGGTTTAATAACATCAACAGTGAGTTCTTGCTCTATAAGTTCATCAAAATACCCGTATGCACTTATCTTATAAGTTTGTTCTGCTTCAGGTTGGATATTAATTTCTGAATTACCAGAAAACTCTCCTTCTACACTGGATATTGTAACCTTTTTAACGTTCTCTGTTTCCCAAGAAAGAAGCAATGGCTCTATGGTATTTCTTATAGATTTATCAACCTTAAAACTTTTTAGTAAAGGTTCTCGCTGCAATCCATTAATATGGATACTTTCTGACTTATTGCCGATTAAGTTGTAAGCAACAATCTCAAAATCATTTTCTTTCGTTTTGCATATTACTTCGGCGGTTTTATGCAAAACTGGACTATAGTAGTTTTGATCGATAACAACATATCTACAATAATGTGTTTTAAACGTAATAGTCACGACTTCATCTTTCTCTGATATTGTTTTTTTATCAGTTTCCATATTTTCAATCTGAGGTAATATCCCTAAAGAATTTGTAAGCTCCCTTAAGAATGAATCCCACTCGTCTGATGAAATCCTAACGGAACTATTAGAATAACCAGCATTAAATACTTTAGAAAAATTATCGATTAATTCGTTAAGTCCCGCATCACTAAGACTCGACATAACCTCAAGTAAATTACTATGAACCGCTTTATTTTCAGTTAAAAATTCTGCAGCTTCATAATCTATTTCTGGCCACTTATTCTTTTTGAGATATTTCTTTTTAGTAGCATCATCAGAATCCTTTAGAAAAAAATAAGGCATTACATCAAAAACCAGTTCAAAAATGGCATTAGCTAGAACCCAATATTCTTCCCTAAGTCTATCTTTAACAGAACTCGCATTATTTGCATCGTCACTATTTATAAGTTTTTTCCAAGATCCAGACATCCAGTGACCTATTGCTCCAAGAGTAGAAGGTTTTTCTTGTGTGTCGAAATGATATCCGCTATCATAATCAATAATAGCTAATTGTTTCTTTTGCGGATGGTACCATATAGCTGCTTCTTTTAAGTCAGAATGTATGAATTTTAAAGAATGAAAAAAGGAAACTGTGTGTGCTAACTGGTGACTGATAAATATTTTATCAGGTAATTCTAATTGACGATATTTTGAATTATCCGTGTTCTCTGCACCATAATCTATAAATCCTAGAGTGTTGAGATTGTACATTATGAAAGCAACAACATCAATCTCTTCAATCTCATCATAACCTTTTAAAGCTGCAAATGGAAGCCCTAATAATTCAGGACGTTCTACATAAGTAGGTATCTTCTTTTTTAGTTCATTTTTTTTTAGTTTGATGTGAAGCTTTTCAATAGTATCATATCCATGAGATTCATTTTCCTTATCTGAAAATATTTTAATCACATACTTATTACTTTGTATTCCATTTATGCTTTTAACAGAATAAATCTTACCAAAGCCACCTGCTCCCATTTCGGATTCATCAAAATCAATCGAACTTATAGTGCTTATACTATTAACATCTCCTTGATCTAAAATTGATAGATCTCTAATTTTAGTAATAGTTCTAATCATTACTTTTAGATTTGTAATGATTTAGAACTTCTGGGGAAATTAGGATACCTAAAGCAGCATCATCTTCTAAACGTTTTTCAGATTTTAGTTGTTTTAAAATACTTGTATTAAACAAAACCAGTTGATCTTCAAACTTATCATCTTCATAGTTTTTAGTTAAAAATTCGTCTAGACTGTCCAGAATAATTTGAATGATCGTATTCTCATACCTCCAGTACCGTTGTTCATCATCTTTTAAAATAAAATTATTTTCTAAAGAACCAATACCGTCTGAAAACAATAATAAAATATCGCCCACTTCCGATGTTAATTTCAATTCAATTTCAGACGCTTTTAATTCTTGCTTTCCACTATGATTAGAGATATGCTTTGTGAGTGACCCATCAGGTGAAATATGCGGAATCATTATATCTGAATAGCGATAACAAATTCCAGAGTTCGCATTAACCGCAAAATCACCTCTACATTGAATAATTCCACCATTTCCAAGATATTGTATATTTGCTTTATTGTTTTTTAAATCAGTAACTAAAGATATGAGTGTTGTGCCACCTATTAAATCTTGGTCTTTCAATATTTTTAGTTCATTACTATGAAGTAGGCTCTCAGTCTTTAGCATCCGTTTTTCAGTAAAAAGCTCTGCAACTGTTTTAGCAACTATAGCTGAATCTTTAAACTCACCTATGCCGTCGCAAATAATAAGCCCCTTTAGATCGTTTTCTTCATCAATAAAGAAATCTGCATAATCTTGATTTAGCTTTATATCAATATGTGCTGCGCTTATAAACATCTTAATTGTTAATTTTAGACACGGTTGATATACTCTTAATCATATGGTTTCTTATTTCATCTGGGTTTAATGTAGAGGTAAATAGTGTGTCATCAGAAGCAAGCATCTTCATACTATCCTTATAATCATCTAAATCATCTATGTCAAAACCTTCTTGCCAAGCAGTACTTTCAAAGAATACAGAAGCAAATGTAACTTTGTTATTAAGTTTCAATTCTTTACATTTTTTTAGCGTAATATCATAATCAAAAACAACTCCATCACTTAAAACAATAATAAGTGCTTGTGCATTTTTTTCACTATTCAATCTCAAATAGTCATTACATTCTACTTTCACAGATTCCATTGTTTCGGAAAGTTTGGTCGAATTATAATGTGTAATAAAATTACACGGATTGTAGTCTTTATTTAAATCAAGATCCTTAATAGGCATTTGTTTCATAATATTAATGCTCTCATTTGCATAAGCATATAATGAAATATCAAAACAATTTTTATTCTTACTGGATTGCAATCGTTCCATAACCTCTCTAAAAGAGATATCCATTTCTTCTCCTTTGCTTTTTCCCGTTTTACCTTGATAAGTCATAGATCCCGAACCATCCATAACAAAGATAACTAATTGGTAAAATAACCTGGGAATTGTTAGTTTAGAAAGACCAGCAGAAAGTGCACTAGTATTAATTTTTGATAAATCAATTTTAGAGGTCGTTTTAGGCGCAATGCCTTGCGTTTTTTGTAGTTTGTTACTCATCTTCTGTAAATTCTTTTTCTAGTGAATGGTACTCTTCTTTTAATTGTTCTTTTTGTTCTTCAAAATACACGTCCCAATCATCTATTGCAATGATGGTATTATACTGCTCCGAGCAAAGTATAATTGCTAACTCGTTTTTAAGACGTATGTATTTTTCTTTTAGTGATTCAAAACGTAGTCTCAGTTTCTCTAATTCACTTTCAACAGAAAGATTGAAACTTGGATTCTTAGAAGTAAGATCATCGTGTATGTTCCGTACCGCATCCAGATCATTATTTTTATAAGCATCTGTTAATGTTGTAAAAGCAATAGCGGCTTTCTCTTTATCATCAAAAACACATTTTAAAGAATCTGGATGACAATACTTTGAAGCATTTCTATACAATTCTTTAATATTACGTGTATCATTTTCATTTAGTTCTGGTATATCTATGTCCTTTTCGCGTTCATAATCTTCATTGGTTTGATGAAACTCTTCATCTATCTTTTGAAAATTCTCATCAACAAAGCCAAAACGTTCTAGCTTCTTGTAAATCTTCCTTTTTAACTGTAAAATTTTAGAAATTAAAGGGTTTAGTTCTAAGATATATCTGTGATTAAATTGCTCTAATAGTTTTTCAACATCAGCTTTTTTAACTTCTAATGATTCTAATTGAAAAGAAATAAGATTAATCTGATTTAGCAATTGTTGTTTTTCGATAGCTGTAATATCTACCAATATGGTATGCTCTTTTTCAAAAGCATTCATTTTATCTACTCCTTTCTCATAATCTGCAGCTTTTAAAAGTTGCACGATGTGTGTAACATCGGGATAGTCTTCAAGCTTATAAATGTAGGGCTGCATTTTATGAGGTTCCCCTATTTCTAAAAATGCTTTTATAAGTTTAAAATGTTTATAAATCTCTTGTAAACTAAGTGCCTCTTTATTATCATCTGTCTTATTTGAAAGTTCCTTAAGACGTTTAAATTCTGAAACAAATTCATTTGCTCTTTGCAAATTATCTACAACTATGGTGACCTCTTCATTATTAGTAGAAAATGCTTTTTTAGACCAGTTTGCGCTTCCGCTTATTACCGTATTAAAATCAATAATGCAAAATTTCATATGCATTAACTTAATATCATTCCCTACCATTGAAAAATATCCACCATTAGTATCAATTTGAGAATAATCATTGCGTGAATTATGATTAAACTCGTGATTAGTAATAATGACCTCAACCCGCACTCCTCTTACTTGAAGCTCAACTAACTTATTAAAAAGTTTTATATCAGTAAACCAAGCGACCGCAACAAAAACGGTATTTTCGGCTTTATCTAGGTGATCTAAGATGATACTTTTTACGTCAATTTGTTGCGTAAAATAACTGTCTATCTGCATATTGGATTGGTTTGCATATATTGATTATCAAATATGATAAAATTTATATTATTAAAATTGAGGAAACCCGTAAATCAATTTAATATTATATAGTATAAATTTTCTCCAACAAGATTACCTAAACCTACACTTATTCTATCTACCGATCCTTAAATTAATACTAAGTACAATAATTGATTTCAATAGTATATTCTATTCCCCTAAAATACCTTTCTGCATCAACATTTGATTGTTTGAATAAAAGGGAACATCTGTATTCCCTAAAACCGACGCTGGGACATTTGCTAATTCATTTAAGTTATCCATAGGTACAATTACTGTTTTAGCACCATTGTCTGAAAGCATCGTGATTTTATCTGCAAAATTTATAGCGCGTTCAACGGCACCACCGACTGACAAATTACCAAGTACTGCTAATCCTGGTTTTAGGTTCCTTTTGTAAATAGCAGATATCATAGCCATATATACTGCAGATCCAATACCCGTAGAAATACTTGCTCCAAGCATATTGGTTACTTGAATAGTAATATCAAAATTCTTTAAGGAATGTTGCTCATTTAAGATGCTTTTTTCATTCGCTTTAATATATTGGAAGGTGTTTTTAATATTTTCTTTTACCTGAGTATTGCTTACACCCGAAATATTTAGTTTACCCGAACCTGATGTTATTACCGCCTCAATTCTTACTAAAGCCATATTTTCACCGTCACTTGTAGATGTATAACATACACCTGGAAGTAGTGGTGTGTTTTCAATTAGGTGAGAGCCTTTTTCTTCTGGAAGACCTACATAATGTTCTTCTTGAGTATCTTTATCTATGTATGAAAAATTGGTATCCCAAAATTCCATACCACCAATTCTTTTAAGTTGCTCTTTAACTCTCCTTCTCATTTCTATTGCCAATTCAAGATATTCTCGAATGTTTTCTTTGGTGTAGTTACCATCTGGATGTAGAAGTTTAATATAACCAGATACCGTTTTTTTAACTGGTTTGGTATCTCTTTGCTTTAGGTGAGAACCTAATGTGAAGAATTCATCAATCGCATCTGTATATGTGATTTTTCTAAACGATTTTAAACATTCCGAAAAATAATCCGTACTAAAACCAAAATTACTTGTAAAATTTGATGGTGAAAATTTAATCATTTCCCAACCAGGAAGGTAAAAATGAATTCTATCTAAAAAAGCGGTATCGCTATTTACTTCATCAGATAAAGCACTAAATAGATGACTTGTTTGTAAAACCGTTTCTACTGGTTGATTTATATTTCCATTTAAAATAATAGAGGCAACACCTGTAATTTCACCTCCTGCTCCTGCTCTAGAAAAAGAACCCGATTCCATATAATCTTTCATTAATGGGATGGCATCTTTTTCTTTAAAAATTTTATCTGTAGCTTCATCAAAGCATATTGCATCCCACTGACCAACTGCTCCAACTTTGCCTGAACCTCCATGTACAAATAATTTAGCAACTGTACCTTGACCACCCGACACTAATACTGCGTATGGTGTGAGTTCTTTATAAACAAAAGACTTCCCTGTGGATCGTGGTCCTAGTTCGATAAAATTGAAATTCGATTCTACCATTGGGATTAATCGAGATAGTAGTAACATTTTAACTCTATCCGTCATTCCTTCAGATTCGGGTTCATAACCACAACTCCTAAGCAATACATTTAACCATTCCTTTTTATCAAATTCCTTTCTCTTCTCAATTAATTTAGAATTGTCGAACGTCGAAAGTTGAATCGGTTTAATATCTTGAATTATAAAAGGTGTCCCTTTGCTTCCATCTTTAGAAAAAGCATCATATTCAATATCTATAATAGCCCAAATACCACCCATTAACATTTTATCATGAGCACTAACCATATCATCTGAAATAACACCATTTTTAATGTTACTGTTTTGTAAATGCGCCCAATAAACGTCTTTAGTAGTATCTAGCTTAACTGATATTTTATCTATTATTTTAAAGGTCCCTTTTTCACGAATTTTAGACTGGATTAAATCACTTTCTTCTGGATTAACATAATGCTCAGAAAGAATTTTCTTAACATTTGCCATACCTTCTTTTATCTTTTCTTCATCATCTGTAGAGCAAGAGTTAGCAATTAAATACTCTAAAACAAAAACAGGAACATTAGCACCAATTTTCACTGATCTTACAAGGTCTTTCTTTACCACGTAACCTCTAAAATTGTCTAATAGTTTATTATCTAATGGATCTAAAATTATCATATTTTATATTTTTAAAGTAAGCCGCCTAAATCTCTAGCTGCACTTTGTGACACTGTGATTTTATCTAATTGCTCTAGTGTATTTGCATCTAAGACTTTGATTTCTATAATAGAATTAGAATCAAACTGATATTCTTTTTTAATTTCTCCCCCTTTTATAACGGTAACTATGTCACTCTTGTTTATTTCTTTTCCGTCAACAAAAAACAATAAGACCACTTTACGTTCTAAAGCAAATAAATTATCAGAATCCGAAGTTCCTTTAAGTTTAATGGAATATAAATTTCCTGTAATATCTTTTAAATTGGCTTTATTTGAAATAACAACTTCTAATAAATCATTGTTTCTATTACCATTAGTCCATTTAAAAAATGGAATTAATGTTTCTTGAGGTGACATACCACCATGACTAAATCCATATACACCAGGTGTCTTAAAAGGACCTAGTCTTTTTGCGTAATAACTGTACTCAAAATCGTTGTATTTTTCTTTTCTTTCAATAAGTAAATTCTCATCAAATGATTGCTGTGTTTTACTACGAATATACCTCTCATTTTTCTTCACTGAACCAGAAAAATCAATCTCAATCTTATCTGAATTTTCGAGAACACCAGTAAGTGTAAAGCCATGATCTGTTACTAAATATACTTGCTTATACCCATTTTGAAGTAGTTGCTTAATTTTTTGTGCAAATGTACTAGCGACTTGACCAAAGTATTTTAATGCTTTCTGCTGATACGTTTCACCTAATTTATCGGGATCTTTATAGCTACAAATTAAATAATTCGCTGCATCTGTTGTCTCATTTACATTTTCTAAATCAATAAATCCAATGTCTTTATCCAGATTGGAATGCACTAAAAATTTTTCTCTGTCTTTTTTTGATGCTAAAACTTCTCCTGTATTCACATACAGTTGACTCATATTATGCTCCGTTTCTGAAGGTAAACCTGCAAAAAGATAATTTTTTGTCAATTCGTAATCTGATTTTTCAAAAGACGAAATTATATCTTGCGCAAACTCCCAAGACACACCATCACCAACTACAATAGCTGTTTTACTAGTATGCTTATCCAATATTTCTTGAATCTTCCCTGTTTGATTCGATTGGTAATCCTCTATATACCGAAACCATTTCTCTAGATATATGCTTGCTAAATTTTTGTAATATTCTTGTAAGGGCTCTATAATTTCTTTGTGAGTCAAAAAGTTGCTATACAATTTACGAATAGCCTGATCTACTTTATAAAAATGCTTGATGTAAAAATCTACAGCTTCTTGAAAAGAACCAATTTGATTAATATTTTTTTCGTCAAACTCTAAAAGTATTTTTACTTCTTTCCAAAAGTTAATCTCTAATCTATTCGCTACTTTATCCGTATTTCGCTGATTGATTTTAGGCAGTATCGTAGTAATGTATTTACTGTCCTTAATTTGTTCACCAATCTGTTTTAACCAAAGTTCATCAATCTTTTTAAACGGGTGTGATGGATGAATATTAAAAAGGTTTGTTTTGACTCCTATTTTGTATTTCTCAAGATATTTAGCAAAAGATTTTTGATAGCTTAAACTGTCTAACCAAGTCATGTAAACACTTAATAAGACAGGCGAAATGTTATTATTCCACAAACCATTTAACATCTCATTAGCTACTTCTGACGCTAATGTTTGCGCTGGTTTTTTCACATAAGTTTGCCCTATAAGTTCTGATACTTTTTTGTAAAAAATGTCTTGCGTTGTACTATCAAACTTTTTTACAAATGCTTTTGGATTATCTAGAAAAGGCAATAACTCTTTTTCTAAGTCAAATATTTCTGAAGCGCCTTTATGACTTAAATCCATCCAATAGGTTTGATCCTTTCCAACGCTTACTTTAGCTGCTGAAATCAATTCTTCTTTAGGTAGATTTATGTTTAAATTTAAGTGTTCATTTACTTTTTTCTTGATGTAATGTTCTAAATATTTAATCGGTACATATCCATTAGTTTCACAATACTCGCGTATAAATTTAAGATCGTCTTTTGGTGTTGTGGTATATATTAGATACTTACCTCCATCTTTTAAGGATTTTTCAATATCAAATTTAGCTTTCAACTCTTCTATCTCATTTGAAGTCGTGTAAACCTTAACATCATCCTTTATTTTGTCCATTAAAAATGAAGCTTCCTTCGATTCATCAACAACCACAGCAATAGCATGCGACGCTAAAATATCCTCTATATCTTTTTTAAACCATTTGTCTATCATAATTGAGTTTCATTTAAGATTATTGCATCTTGTGGTTCTTCTAAATCTTCTTTAATAAGCATAAAATCCAGCCCTAACACTTTATATTTAGTTTCATCATTTAAATTATTATAATTTTCCCCTATAAATTCACATAGATATTTGAGCATGTTTAACCCTCTTTTAACAATAGCATCAGGTGTCCATTCCGGATTCTGTGAAGCTACCAGCATGGCAGACATAGAATCATATTTATAGCCTCTATTTTTGTATTTATCACCTTTGTTACCTTTATCTACTTTGAACAAAAACGGATCATTGCTAAATGAAGAATTATCGCTAGATGATATAGCCAATAGATTACCAATACTATTTGCAAGCTGTTTTCGCTCTGAAGGTTTAAACTCTTTAAATGCAGACCAATTGTTTTGAATTTCATCATAGTCTTTTTTTATTCCAGGTTTACCTTTCTTCCTTTGGGCTGAATAATCTTTTAAAGACAGAGTAGCACTTGTAGGGAAAATATGTTCTATGCTGTTTTTAGAATGGAAGTCCTTCCAACTTAATTCACTAGATTTAGTACTTGTGCTATTGATGTTTCTTAAATGATTATCGTATTGAAATAAAAAATAATGAATACCTGACCATTTATAAAAACCTTGTTGATGTCCTGTTTTAAATAATTCAATACATTGGTTCTTAAATAAATCAAACCAATAATATTGCTTCGTATATTTGATTAATTCTCCTTCGGTTTCTTTAGCATTTTTGTTGTTTAGATATATTCCATGTGCTAAACTATATATCTTACTATCGCCTGTGTTTGACTGCCTATCAGAGACATCAAAAACTTTAAAGCTATATTTCTCGAGCGTATTGATTGTTGAAATAAAATCGCTTCTATCTTTTCTGGATAAAATGGCTAATAATAATGGTTTAAATGACGTTTTTAAACCTACTCTGTGAATACCTTCAATTGCTTTTCTTAACTCAAGTTCTTCCGTTTTAAAGAACCATGGGTTATTTAGTTTATTCCACCATATTGAACATTTTTGAAGAGATTTTACATATCTTTTAGTATCCTTTATCGTTAAGGTTTTATTATATACACTTTGAAGATTAAAGTATTCATCAAATAAATAATTTGCGTAAACATTAGCTACATCTCTTTTGTAATTTCCAAAGTATGTTATCCAGTGATTTTTAACAAAATCTTCATCATTTAGTGGTCTTAACTTATTCTGACCTAATGATTTATAAATAGTAATCCATGCTTGATTAATAGCTGCTCCAAGTGCTTCTTTTTGTGCAATTAACAATTTGTCATTTGGTTCCTCAGAATTATCTAATTCATTTTCAGCTAACTCAAATTTATCATTTAAGTACATTAGTCTATTTTTGAGTTTTTCTAATTCAGAAAGAGGTTTTCCTCGATTGTTCATGGTCTCAAAAACTACATATTCATCTAGTTCTTCTGGAAGAATATATTCATTAAACCTTAAGTTACCAGTTACTTGATTATAGAGATTTTGTAGTGCCGTTATTTCATCTGTGTTCTCAGCATTGATGTATAGACCTACCATAGTTTCAAAAAACACTCTTGCTTTTAATAAATTTTCGGTATAAACACTTTCATCACTATCGTCTTCAACCTCATCTAGTTTTAGTATGTGTTTTCTAAAAAACTTATCACTTGGATTGTCTTTTTCATACCCAAAAATATAAGCCTTTGCACCTTTATCTATAAACAAATATTGAATTTCAGCATCCTCTTTTCTAAGTCCTAAAATATGGTCTAATAAATTTGCTTTTTCAATGATTACAGATAACAGGATTAATATACTAGTAATTCGTTGTTGACCATCAACAATAGCATATTGTGCATGGTTGGGTAACCAAGTATAATCCTTATTTTTAACCTCAACCATGGTTAATAACCCTGTATAATGCCAACTATTTTCTTGAATATTAAACAAATCATCCCATAAGTCTTTTAGTTCTCCTTTGACATTTTTAAGTGGTTCTTTCGAACTTGGATCTATGGATTTATTGTTAGACCATGAAAACCCTCTTTGGTAAGAAGGGATTCTTAATATTCTATTTGTAAAAATTTCGTGTATTGATTTTAAATCCATTTTAGTTTTCCCTTAAATTGGTTACTCTTAGTTCAATCTCATCTTCTTCAAAACCAATCCATTTATTTTTTAAACCTTTATTTAAACCAGAAATTATCCATTTTGCATATCCCTTTGTTTTAGCAAAATTATCAGCTATATATTCTCCTTCAATCCCTAATATATTTGGATTAAAAACGTGACCTATTTCGTGAAGAAGAATGGCAATAACCTCTTCAGGCAGCAACATTTTAAATTGATTGGCATCTATATTTATTAAGGTTAAAATACCTTGTACATCAATGTCTTGTAATTTAATTGTAGATGATGGTGAAACCGTTCTAATAAATAAAACATTGTTATTAGCCAACACATCTATTTCTTCTTCTGTTAATTTATTATATAGCGTTTCTAATGAGCTGCTAACACTAAGTAAACCGACCAAACTTTGATGTTTAAATAGGCTCCTAAATTTTCTTATTTTTTCACTCATTACCAATCTGCATTTAAATATTTCTTTAATTGTCCTTTGTTAAGCACCTCATAAGCGAGCATTCCTTTGTTTTGTAGTGGTGCTATATTTTTACCAACACCATCATCTAAAATAGGGTCATAACCTTCTGCTAATAACTCGTCTATTTTTTGCTTGAAGCTTTCTATTTCTTTAAGTTGCTTGTAAATTTTATCTAGCTCGTTTTGCTCTGAAGCTGTTAATACAGATTTAGCTCTTAAATCACTTTGGCGATTATCTAAAGCTCGCTCACGTTGCTCTATATATCGAGAACGAATACTTAATAGCTTATCTCTATTCCATTTGTAAATAATAATGTAACAATCAAAACCTTGCTCTGGACCAGAGGTTAAATGCCAAATAAATGGTGTTTTTGGCAAGTACATAAATAAGTTTAAATGGTCTGAAAATGCTTTGAAAAAATGATGATTAATATACTCGTTTAACTCTCTACCTAATACGTTATCAAAAGAAGAGTACTGTGCCATAGAAAAACCTTTTTCTATAAACTTTTCTTCTACACGGTCGAGTAATACTTTTTCACCTGCATTGGGTACTAAGGGTATAATACCATCATCATCTTCTAATAGAATTTCTCGTAATAGATCTGCTAAAAACTCCATAGCCAAATCATTCATACGTTGTTTTGGTACTACATTGCTTTCTTTAAACCAATACCAAACGTTTATGGGGTTTATTTGATGGCGAATACAAAACTCTTCTAAATCATTATTACTTTTATACAACTGTGGAAACTCACTTTCAATAGCTTCTCGTTCCTCTA
Source organism: Winogradskyella sp. ECml5-4 (assembly GCF_036903175.1). Lineage (NCBI taxonomy): Bacteria > Pseudomonadati > Bacteroidota > Flavobacteriia > Flavobacteriales > Flavobacteriaceae > Winogradskyella > Winogradskyella sp. ECml5-4. The sequence goes on from NZ_JAYJLF010000018.1 coordinate 78,252, forward strand.
CTGTAAATTCTTTTTCTGGTAAATTTTTTATATATTCTTTAATATTATCTAAAGGAAATTCTGCTGTTTCATTTTTTAAATAAGCTTGTTTTGCTTTTGATGTCACGGGAAATGACCCAATACTATTACCTTCCAAAGATAGAACTAATGCCTTATCAGACTCTGTTAGTCCATATATTTTAAAGATTTTGTCATTTATAATAGCCTCATTTAAATGCATTTGAGTAAGAACGCTATTTTCAAATGTAAAATAATGTTTAACTCTTACTACTAAGCTACTAACTTTTTCAACTTCCAAAGGGGAATTAGAGAAGGTGCTTTCTATTAAAGAAAAACCCGTAAGCATTTTTTTAATTTTAATATTTGTTTCAGCTAAAGAAACAATAATAGTTTTCCTCAAATCATTATTATCAACAAAAGGAAATTTAGCAATATCCCCCCAAGTCAATGCTGCTGTTGGGTTAAGGCAATTTGCTACATATTGCGAGAATTTTGAGTTAAGTAACCCTATTGTATATTCAATAGAACTTACTTTTTCATCAACAAAAATACTTGGTGCAGTGATATCAAAAATGTGCCCTTCAGGAATAATACGAGCAGAAATTCCCTTGACGCTTATTAAAGAATTTGTTATTCCCCTTTTAAAATAATAGTTTTCATTTCTAACTGCAGTTCCTATTGCTCCATAATTTTTAACATCTTTGCCACTTTCGTTCCAATTAACCGTAAGCCAAATATTTCCATACCATTTATTATAAGGACCTCCTTTAATATAAGGAACCCATTTATCACTCTCAATTTCCCACCAGAATCGAAGAAACCTAATATTATTTGCCGTTGATAATCCAGTACAAACTTTATTAATTTCTCCTAACATACCTTTTTTGAAATTCTGTCTAAATTCATCACTAATCCAATAAATAAAAGGAAAAGATTTAATGATTTTTAGCCTAGATTGATCTAATTGGTATGTTCTCTCGTTCGTCTTTCCGTTAATATACTCGTCAAGAGCTTTAAGGAAATGAGGCTTTTTATATTTTTCTTGAAGGTTTTTTGACAAATTAAAATACAGTCCTTTTTTATTAGACTCATTTTTACTTAAAATATAAAAAGTAGCTTCAGCTAAAATCCCTGGTCCAAACATATTTACTCTATCTAAACCAAAATCAACAAGTATATCAATATGTGATTCTTCCAAAATATATTTTCTGACATCCTCAAATGATTTTATATACATAAAAGTATGTGGATGTACAAGCGCTACCATGCCATGCTTGTTAGTTAGCTCAAAACAACGTTTTATAAAAGTAGCGTATAAGTTAGTGTGAAACTTGTAAGGTTTTTTATAATTATTTTCCACAAACTTTTTTAAATCAGGTCCAAAATCACTACTATCAGTATAAGGCGGGTTTGCGGTAGCTACATCGTACTTTTGAGAAATTAACTTTAAAAAAGTAATAGCATCTTTAGTTTTATCCGTTAAAAATGAGTTGCCTTGTTGGGTAGCATATTGGGTAACTGCAGTTTCTAGATTTTTAAAGAACTCGTTTTTAAAACGGTTGTATTCGGTTACTTCTTGTGCATCAAACAACGTAATACCGTCTTTATTTAAAATACCGTGTAATTTTATACTTAGTTTTTCTTCTATACGTATTAAAGAGCCAAACTTATGTGCGTCTTGTAAGTCTATCCAAATTTCTTCTATAATGGCTAATTGTTTAGCATCGGTAACACCTTGCTTAAACAGCGGATATACAAAGTCGAAATCTGGCAAGTTAAAATCTGAGCTTACTACGTTAAAATTAAGCTTACCAATGCTTCTGCGTTTTTGTTTGGCTTTAATCCATAAGCCTAATTGCGCTAATTGTATGGCACGATCGTCAAGATCTACACCGTGTAAATTGTTTTCTATAATGAGTTGTGCAATGTCATCTTCGTCATAATCTGCACCAAAATTGTCTATTTGGTCTTCGTACAGTTTATAGAAAAACTCAAAAGCATAGAGCAAGAAATTACCAGAACCAGAAGCTGGATCAATCAGTTTTATTTCGTGTAACGGTTTTGGATCTCTACTGCGTGTTTCAGGTGCATTGGCAATTTTAAAGTTGTCTTTTATCTCAGAATCTGGGTGCATTTCTAAATACATTTTCCCTAAAGAATTCTGTACTAAAAATTCTACTACCCAACGTGGTGTATATACTTGAGACTGTAAACTAACTTTGTTGTATTCCGTTTTGTCTTTACTGTCTTTATGTGCTTGCTTTTTTACATTGTTATAACTTTCATACAACCAACCTAAAATATCATCGCTCTGCCAAATATTTTCTTCTATTTGACTGTCTTGTGCTACCGCATTAAAAGCCTCTATAATTTGGTTTAAGTCTATAACATACGGTAATAAAGCGTACGGATAGTTTTTATGAAATAACGGTATGCTTTCTCCTAACTGGTCAAACTCGTATTTAAAATAGTTGCGTAAACCTTCTAATTCTTCACTACGCATCTCTGAATTTTGTTCTAACCATACTTTATGTCCAAAAGAACGATCACCGTGTTCTGCCTCTTTAGTTACTATTGGTGGAAATAACTGATGCGCTTCCATTACTTTTATGGATGCCAAACGGTTAAAAAGTGTAAACGTAAGTTCATCTAACGCTTTCTCTCGAGCAGCTTCATAACTTCCAGCCTCTGCTTTATGACTATTGATTAAAACATCTATTTTTTGTCGTTTATCGTGAGATGCTTCAGGTATTTTAGATATTTCTACTTCCTTAGTTGGACCAATACCAAAACGAGCAAATTCGTTATTAAAGGATTTATATATAAGGGTACGAATGTGCTCTACGTGATCGGATAATTTCATAGTGGTTAGTTATTCACAGTTAATTCAACTTCATCATCATTATCCATTCCTGCCATAGCTTGTAATTGTGCAGAAAGAAGAGAACGATACTCTTTAGTAGTCATTACGTTTTTAGCAATAGTTAACTGTAGCTTTTTAGGCTGTTTTGGTTGTTTGGGATCTTTGGGTTTTGGTGCTTCTTTTACAAAATCTCCAATTAGCATTTGTAAGTCTGTTTCTTTTGCAGGTACTAATGCTATGTAATTCAGTATATCTGACAATGAATATTTACTATCCTGACAAGCAATATGATATTCTAAGCGCACACCTTTAACAATTCTATCCTCACAATAAGCTTTTAAAACTGCTAGTTTTGATAGGCTATTTTTATTTAATTCCGCAGGGAAATTTTTAGTTAGATTATTAAGTGCCTGTTCCACTTTTTCTTTTAAAGTAGAATAGTTGGAAGACATTACCGTGGCATTGCTATCCATTAGCAGGTAATATTCGTCTTTAATTGTTTGTGCTGCTTTTTGGATGTCAGTAAAATGGTCTATTACATCTTTTTTATAAGCTTCGTTAAATTGAACTGTAGTTTTTGCAATTAATGTGTTAATAATCCCTGCCTTGGTTAATTCTGTATCTACATTATTAACAAAATTTCTAAAGCCTTTAATTTTATCTAGATTCTTTTTAATAAATTTTTCCGCAGATACGATACTTTTAATTGCTAATATAAAATCGTCTTTTTGATTTAAAAAGTCTTCGGCTTTTTCTATATAATTAGCCTCAGTTGTTTTACCAGTATAGTTTTGTAATATGCTTTTTTGAGCATTTACTTTTGGAAATAATTTATCGAAATCAGGTTGCGAGTTTCTTAACGTATTTAACGCGGATATAAAGTGATTAGCTAACTGGGTTACCGCATCTGAAGCTTCAAAATCACTAACATTAAATCGCATTTTTTTGTTGGTATGTTTTTCGAAATCTAAATCTAATAAACATTGAATAAGTGCATTTTTTTGAGATGCGTTTAGTGTTTTTGTAATGGACTTGTATCTGGCTCCTCTAAATTTTATACTAGAGGTAAATACATCGTGTGCTGCTTTGTCGTTATATGAAAAATACTCTGTATCGTTAAACTTAATTACTAATCTTCCTGCTCTAAATAAAACTGCTAATGCGGTTGAAATAGATCCATAAGCATATCCCCAAGGTGCAATAGATAATTCTTCTTCTAGGCTTTTACCATCAATATATCTGGTTCTAATTTTTGATGTAATTTCTTCAATAATCTTTAAATGATCTCCTGTAAAATTACCATTGGTATCAAAAAACTTAAATTCATCACCCGAGAAGAAACGATGCAATTTTTCGGCATTAGATTCACTTAACAATTTAATTCCTATAGTTTCAGATAATTGATTCGAAAGCCTTTTTGTGTATATATTCTTAATTAACTTTCGTTGAAATTCATTGATATAACCTTTAAAGTTGTCTTTATTCAATATATTTTCATCAAACAAGTAAATTATAGAACCATTAGCATAAGCTGCTTCAATTAAATTGATAAGGTCCTTCTCTTTTTCCTCTTTTATGGAAACAAACTCTCTAATGATCTGGCGCTTATTAGAGTCGTCATCATTAGCATATTTTTCCTCCATATAGCCATAGCGCTTAACCTCCTCTAAAAGCCGATCAATTTCGTTAAATCGGCTATTGTCTGGTACTAATGTAATAAGCTCTTTAGTATATTGGGTATCTAACTTTAAGCCTTCAATAAAATCTTGACGTGCTTCGTTTATATTAAATAGACTATATGCTGTAAGTCTTAAGTTTCTATTGTTAGATGCTATTATTTCGTCATCTAGATCTGTAAGTACGTTAAAATTATAAGCAACCGAATCTTCATTAATTACTGAAATCTGTCTGAAAATTGACATTTTTTTAAGATAGACTACCAATTCTCTTTTTTTGATGAATAATTCTACATCAAAATCTTTCATTTCCTCTAGCAACTTCCCTTCTAAATTAGAAGTAATTTTGTAATTGCCATTAGATAACAATAATATTTTAGAATCGACTAGTAGGTTTAGAGCTTCTTCTACTTTTGGTTTTACTTCATAATAAGTAGAAATATCTTCGATGTATACTTTTGTGATATTCTCAATTGTAGCAGATATCAATTCAGACTCATTAACAAAGTGAAGCGATTTTAATAGTAGCTCTCCATCAATTTGAATACCTGTATTTTTTATTATACTTTTTGCATTACTGTATTTATTTACCAAATCTACAGGTGGCGCCGTTTGAGCCTCGGTACATAAATCATGAGCAGTTGTAAAACTATACAACTCTCTATCTCTCATTTCTTTTCTTAAAATGTCGAACGTTGTAATAATCATACCACGAGCAGCAATTTGTGTTGCTACCAAGGCATTAGAACTAAATAAGAATTTTTGAAGTAAATCGAATTGATATTTATGAAATGGGTAATAGGTTGCAAATTCTTCTGCAGATTCTGTTTTAGTTGGGAATGTTGATTTTAAGTTGGTAGAATCACTTATCAACCCATCATTACTCTTATAATAATTTATTAAATCCGAAAAAGATGCGTCTTTTTTTAGTAATAATCTATTACGTATAATAACATCTACTTCTGTCGATTCTAAGTGTATTTTAGTTTTAAAACGGTCTGTCACCTTAGTTAACTGACTTTTATTAACATTTGCATTGTTAATGACATCGTCTAATTTTTCTTGAGCAATAGCAATGGTCCAAACTTTATTACTGATACTAGAAAGACTTTCTGCAATACCCTCTAAGTCTAATAAGTTGAATTTTTTCTGGCTGATTGCTTCACTAGCTTCATCGAAAACAAATACTAAATTTTCATCAGGAAATTTATCTAAGTATTTTTTTAATTCTTCATTAAATTTTACAGCAGAGAAGTTTTGAATGGCATAACTGTAAGTGTTTTGTGTGTCTTCATACTCCGCATCGCTATAGTCCATTGCTGCATAAACGCGACGCATTGCCTTAGCTATTTCTCTATTATTGTTTTTTATTTCTTCCCAATCCTTACCAATAAGCTCCTTCGCTTTTTCTTTAAGAAAATCATATTTCTCGTCAATAAAAAGATCATAAGCCATATAGCCGTAACGATCATCTCGAAACCCAAGACTTTTTAAAAAATTAGAAAACAGTGTAAAGGCTAAGCCATTGTCTGTATTCTGTTTTGCTATATCTAAGAAAATAACTTTACTCTTAATTGAGTCTAGCTTTCTAATATCATTTTCAATCAAACTTTGATTGGTTACTCCTGCTAAACGTGGCATAAAACGGTCTCTTGCACTCGTTCCATTTATGGTTGGATTATCAATTAAATATCCTAACATTTTACCAAAATAAGATTTACCCGATCCGTAAAATCCAGATAACCAAACACCTGTTTCTTTAATGTTACTGGTGTATTGAGAAACGAATTTAGATAGATGTTTTCCTAATCCATCTGTTATAATGTAAGATTCTATTTCAGACTGGATCTCATCTTGTGATTTATCTTCTAAATCAATTACATTCTTAATATCCTCGTTAAGATCGAGTTTTAATATATCTTTAATTGTCATCATATCTTATTCAATTACAGTACATCTGTAGTTATTAGCATGTTTAAAATTTAAAAAGAGAAGGGTGTCTGTTGCTTTTTCATATTTGGAAGGATACCCAATTACTAATGGTTTTTTTAACCGCATTACAAAACCATGTTCCATAATGTTATTATTTTCAATTCCAGTTCCGTAGAGCGCACCCGTTCTGATTAATACTGGTATTTTATCATTTTTTTCTGCATTCTTTATTTCATTAATGATTAAATCCATTAAATCTGGAGTAGGGTCATCAGAATTAAAAACTACATGTGGAGTGTCTTTAAAATCTAAATAATAATTTTTGAAATCCTCCCAACCATCTTGCTCAATAAAGCTGACTAATAATTCCGCTACATTTATAAAAGTAAATTGATTGGAATCTAGTTCTTCTTTTAATTTATTCAGATAAAGTTCTTCTTCATTAGGTGGATAAGTAAATAAAATACTTCTTCCGCCATTTGCCTCTCTTGATAATTGTGTTTGATTTGAAGCATGAAGAGTTATCTTCAAATTTTCAATCTTTGCTTTATGATCGTCCAAATATGCCATCTGCTAATTCATTTAGTTTAAATATAGGTTGAAGAGATAATTTTGTTCCAGAAAATGCCATTCCAATAAATCCTTTTTGAGCTACTCGTTTTACCCGTTCGTTAAAACTTTCATTCGAAACAAAAGAGAAACCATTGAAATCATGATTTAAGAAGTTTGTTCCCTCTCCATAAATAGCAACCAGTAGATGTAAAAACACAGCAAATTCTTGATCAGAAATCTGAACATGAATTAGATGTTTTTTTTGAACACCTTCAACAAAATTTAATTTCCGAAGAATGGTAAGGTATTTAGAAGCTACAGGTTCGGTTGTTTTTTTTGTCCAATTCTGATTTTTAAAATCTTCATCTCGCTCTTTAAGGTCTTGCAAAAAATAAAAGACATCATGCCCTGTTATAGTCACTTTACCATTAAAATAATATTTTAGATAAAGTTCTTTACTGATAACATTAAAAAGTTTATTGTTAATTGAAAGCTGCCAAAATATCAATAAATTATATGGTAATGTCTGATTCAAAGTGCTGAAAAATGAACGGTAAATATCTTCATGTTTAGAATTTTGAAAAGTAAGAATTGAAGACTTTATGCCTCGATAAAATCTTCCTCTACCTTCCTCTGTTCTAATTCCAAAAATATTATCTTCAACAAAGCGCTTCTTTAAATCATTTTCACCATTAAAATAGCTTCTTAGTGATTCATGAATCATGTGATAATCTTGTATACCTCCAAAGGAGTTTATATCTGTGTTATAGTTCAATTTTTAAAAAATATAATTTGGTATTTATTATTTATTTCGTGAATATAATACAATTAAAATTCTTTTATCCTTGAGCTATTTTAAATGTAATCATGAGGTTTGAAATATAATAAAACACTTCATATTTATAAATGAAAAGTATATTATTTTTTTGAAGTTTCATTACGGGATTCCGTAACGGATGAATTTAAATTTTAGAATTAAAAAAGTACTTATTACACTGCTTGAATATACGTTTACAAAACATAAATTTCTAGGTAACGAAGAATGTTGCTAAACTCCTTTTTTAAAAGCCATAAAGATAAAATGATGAGTCCATTTTCAGATCTTGAGTCTGGTGTTCGACTAAGTATATATTTTTAAATTAAGAACTCAGAAATAGCAGGTGTTCAATTTCGTAGAATTCATTAGAGTGTAGAAAACTTAAATCAACATTACATTATAAAACATATTAAAACGGCACTAAACTTGAGACCCCAGAATGTTGGTTACATCTATAAATATCCACAATCTCTTCATCTATAAATTTCACATAGATAGCGTAAGTGTTATTAGAAGTATTACCTGTAAAAACAAAAACAGGCTCACTACATAAACACCCTGTACAAATATTTGTTGAAAGCTCTAAATAAGTATCACCTTTGGCCTGAAATTTTGAAAATATTCTTTTTTGTTCATAGATAAATGAAGGCTTTTTCATATCCTGATAATAAGCATCATCATCTAACAAATCATTTAATTTATGATAATCTAAGTTCTGAAAGGCTTCTAGAACTTCTAAGAGATATGATTTTACGTCCTCTTTTATTGCTATCTTTTCTACTAATTCTAAAGCTTTCATATGTTATAATCGTTTTTATAAAGTTAGCTAATTAATTATGATATAAAAACCAAGGCTTAAATTAAAATAGACTTAACAAAGAATCTTTATACTTATTTAAGTTTTTAAATAAAAAAAAAATACGATCAGGTAATTAAGTTATCAAAACAACGAGCAATAGAATTATAATCACTTATAGCCATTCTCCTAGAATATTTTTATTTTCAATTATCCAATTTCTTATCCGTTCAAGATTCTTTAATCCAATATTTACATTTTGTAGTTGCTCGTTAAAATCTTTTGTTCGGTCAATTTTACCTGAATAAACTCTAATCGAAAAACTTTTACTATGTTTTTCAAACTTAGCCCAGTCAGGAAGTATTTCTTTTATTTTAAACTCTACTTCTTCAGATACCTCTTTAAAGGTAGCGTCTATATTTCCTTGTGCTAGTTTATGATAAAAAACAATATTTTTTAACGTATCATCATAAAGCATTGGCCAATCACTATTATGAGGAACAATATCTGGTTTTTTCATTATCAAACTCGGATATTTCTCCTCTTTAAATTTATAGTATGATTGCCAAAAATTTTGAACTGGAATAGAATTTATTGGTTGATATCCACGTCTTAGTTTTTCTATTGCGATTTGTAATAAATTACTTTTAAAAATATTTCTTTTAGACCCCATAAACTCAAATCTTTCCGCAATCGTTTCGTAAGTCAAGTAATTTTCAAAATCACTTTGGTTTTCACAGTAAAAATTTGGTGCAACCAATACAGCAAAAGCATTATCACATTCTTCATGTGCCAAATATTCATCTACACGCTTTAAATAACGATTGAATTGTTCATTTTGGAAAGAAGCATCTAGTTTGTTTTCTATAAGTACATATATTTTTTTGTTGTTAGAATTATATGAAAACAATATATCAGTTTCACCAAGCCCAAATGCAGAAATACTTCTCCAAGATCCATTTACCGATGTCAAGTTAGGTAAGCCTAATTCTCTAATAAACCATTCACAAAACGAATTGTCAGTAGATAGTTCTTCGAGTAGAATTAAGTCAACATCTCTTTCTTGAATAGACTCAACAGGTAAAATAAATTGTTCCATATTTTGTTTTTCTAATTAGCTACAATGCGCTTGTATGTGACCTGTTAGATATTTCAAGCATCTAATCTAAGAAATGTAATCCGAATAGAAAATCTTTGAGGTTTTTTTACCAGAACTCAAAAGTTTCTAATAATTTCAATTTTACAGCTAATTTGCCTCTATTATTTATTACGGTTTTATTGTAATTCTAGTACGGTTTAATTTGGGGCGGTTCACGGTTTTATTGCGGTTTTATTGCGGTTTTATTGCGGTTTTATTGCGGTTTTATTGCGGTTTTATTGCGGTTTTATTGCGGTTTTATTGCGGTTTTATTGCGGTTTTATTGCGGTTTTAT
>NZ_JAYJLF010000019.1:0-81166 GCF_036903175.1 Winogradskyella sp. ECml5-4
AAGTCTAACATTACAGCTCAAGCTGCTTTTGAATTAGATAAATTAGTTCAGATTATGAAAAAATATCCTGAAATGGTTATTAGTGCAACATCACACACAGATGAAAGAGGTCCTGAAGCCTACAACACAGGTCTTTCTGATCGTAGAGCAAAAACAACAGTACAATACGTAATATCTAAAGGTATTGATGCCTCTCGTATTTCTGGTGTTGGTAAAGGTGAATCTGAACCTAAAATAGATTGTTCTGCAGGTTGTACTAAAGAACAACATGCCGAAAACAGACGTTCAGAGTTCCTTATTGTAAGTGGTACTCCAATGACCGAATAAAAAAAACATTAACTGAAGCGCAGAAATTAAATCTTAAGTTTTTGCATCTAATTGAGGTTATATTAATAGCTATATCTCTGCGCTTCTTTATAAAAAAGAAAACTAATTACACCGTATTTAATTAAATACATCATAAACAGTTTATTGTGAAAAAGACGTTATCTCCTAATACTATTATTCACCAAGATTCATTAAAATTTGAATTAATAGAGTTCTGCAAAAAAAACCAACTATTAACTTATGGTAGCAAAATAGAATTGGAAAAAAGAATAACAGCTTTTTTAAATGGACAAATAGAAAAAGACAAAAGCATACCTTCTCTTAAATGCAAAAGAAGAATTATAAAAAAAGTTATCTAAAATGTAATTTGTATCGGTTTTCAATACAAAATAACTAAACCTAAAGAATTAACCTGCATTTTATAGTTCGCATTTATATTTCTATAACACTACACTAGCCTATTAAGGTTAATATCAATTCTATAAAACAATAGAGAATAGCACACATTAGAAAAACAAAACACACTTACAAAATCATTGTAAAAAAATGCTCAAAAAGAGAGCATTCTGTTTTTAGTTTCGTGCTTTAATCTTTAAAATTTGCAATACCTTCTTTTAACCAAGCATTATAATCATCAATATTTGGGGTATAAGCAACCGGTTCGTTTAGGTTTTCTTCATTATGATCCATCAACACATAATAAGGCTGCGTATTAGTTTTGTATTTAATAGTTTGCATTTCGCTCCATAGCTGTCCTTTATTTTTCAGTTTTTTACCTGGTCTTAATTTTGAATCTGGCGCTTCTCCTTCAGGAAAATCTATTTGTTCATCAACGTATAAAGAGATAAGTACAACTTCGTTTTTAAGCTTAGACAAAACCTTAGGATCTACCCAAACATTTTGCTCCATTTTACGACAGTTGACACAAGCCCAACCTGTAAAATCTAACATCACAGGTTTTCCTACTTTTTTGGCATAAGCTAATCCTGTTTCATAGTCATTAAATGCTAAAATATCATGTGGTGCTAATAAATGGGCTCCTTCAGGAATATCAGTTGAACTTACAGAACCGCCACCTTTAGAATTCCCTACTCCATATGGTGATTCAGAATAATCCAATGGAGGCGGAAAAGCACTTATAATTTTTAAAGGAGCTCCCCAAAGTCCAGGAATCATGTAAATGGTAAACGTTAGCGTTAGTAAACCAAATAATAAGCGTCCTACTGAGATATGCTTTAATGGTGAATCGTGTGGTAATTGTATTTTCCCAAAAAGGTACAACGACAGTGTTCCAAAAATAGCAATCCAAATAGCAATAAACACTTCACGTTCTAAAACATGTAATTGCAGCACTAAATCGGCCTGCGACAAGAATTTAAACGCTAGGGCTAATTCTAAAAATCCTAAAACGACTTTCACAGTATTTAACCAGCCTCCTGATTTTGGTAAAGAATTTAACCAACCCGGAAAAGCAGCAAATAAAGCAAACGGTAATGCGATTGCAGATGAAAAGCCTAACATACCAATAACTGGAGCTATTCCACCTTTAGAAGCTGCTTCCACCAAAATAGTTCCTACTATTGGTCCTGTGCAAGAAAACGACACAATGGCTAAAGCTAAGGCCATAAAAAAGATGCCAACAAGTCCACCTCTATCAGCTTGTCTATCGGCTTTATTTGCCCAAGAATTTGGTAATACAATTTCAAAAGCACCTAAAAAAGAAATGGCAAAAACCACTAATAGTATAAAGAAAATTAGGTTAAACCAAACATTTGTGGCTAAGGCATTTAAAGCATCCGCCCCAAAAATTGCTGTTATGATTGTACCTAATAAGACATAGATTACAATAATTGATAATCCATAAATAATAGCATTTCTAATTCCTTTAGCTTTAGACTGGCTTTGTTTTATAAAGAAACTTACCGTCATAGGTATCATTGGAAATACGCATGGTGTTAATAATGCGACAAAGCCTGAAAAGAAAGCAATAATAAAAATAGACCATAAACCTTTACTTGACTCGTCGTCTTCTGTCTCAGAAGCTATCATATCTGTTGTTGCTGCAACAGTTTGAGTTAAATCGTATTCTAAATCTATATAGGTTGGCGCTGTACACTGAGTATCATCACAAGACATAAAACCAACCTCTGATACGACTTTAGAAATTGTAGCGTCTGAAATTTTAATTTTCTGCCTGAATTGCGCCTTATTTTTAAAGTATTTAATCTTCATATCGAAGACCTTGTCTATACTTTCATTCCCTTTTTCTTCGTTGGTAGATCCCACTAAAGTAACACCTTCTTTTAAGGTATAGTCAAAACTTGTTGGAATTGGTCCACCATCAGCAACATTTTGTGAATACAATTTCCATCCTTCATCTATTGTTGCTGTAGAAACCAAAATCAATTCGGAATCATTTATTTTTTCAACAGAAGTACTCCATTTTACGGGCTCTAAGATTCCTTCTAAACTACCCATTGCGTTTGTAGTAGCACCTGTTAAATCCAGAGACATTTCTGCAGAGTTAGCTTCTACAACCTCAGCGTCCTTTAAATTATACTGAAGGTCTATATAGCTTGGCGGCAAACATTTTTCATCGTCGCAGACCATAAACTCAACCTCCCCTTCTACTAAGGACAATTCCTTATTTAAAACTTTAATACGTTGTCTAAATTCTGCTTTACTATCGAAAAATTTAATTTTCATCTGAAAAATAGGATCATCTACTGTCTGACCTTCATCTTCAGAAGTTTTACCAACTAATTCAAAATTTTCATTTTCTGTATATGAAAAACCTGTGGGAATAGGCCCATTGTCGGGTACACTTTGTGAATACAAATGCCACCCAGAATCAATAGTTGCTATAGAAATAAGGTTATATTCTGTATCGGAAATTTTTTCAACTTTGGTTTCCCATTTTACGGGATCAAAAACTTGAGAGAATAAATTAAATGAAAAACAAAATGCAAAAAGGCTAAGTAGTAGTACTTTTTTAATCGTCATAAATAAAGCATTAAAACACAAAAATAATTGAAGTGTTTTTATTAATAATTAACAATCTACTAATTTATAAAAACCTTAGGAATTTCGTTTGTTTTTACAATAAAAAAACCGAACTAGATGTTCGGTTTGTTTGTTTTAAGATTTAACTTCAATCTTTATTTTATCGGAATGCTTCCATTTGGAAATTCCTCCTTCTAAATCGTATATTTTTTCAAAACCAGCATCTTTCATTTTTTTAGCACATTTAGCACTTCTCCCTCCTGACTTACAATACAATATTACGGGTTTCTTTTTATCTAATTTATTAATGTCTTCATCAAAAGTTGGAGACATAAAATCTATATTTTGAGAATTGGCAATATGAATTTGTTCGTGTTCTTTTGGAGTTCGCACATCAACTAATTGAACATCTTCCAACTCTAGAATAGATTCCATTTCTTCAGCCGTTACTAACTTTACTTCAGTAGTATTATCGAGTTTTTTATCTAAACAGCTTACATTAAAAACCATTGCTGTAAAAAGACAACAGATTACAAATACTTTTTTCATAATTATTTGAATTAAAATTAGTCTTTAAAGGCAACATCTCCTTGCCATTCACTAAATCCTCCAATTAAATTATAAGCGTTATTAAAACCTAATTGATTCATTATTGCACAAGCCTGACCACTTCTACCACCAGATCGACAATACACATAATAGTTTTTAGTTTTATCTAACTCTTCAAGCTCATAAATAAAACCTTGACCTTTATAAATATCTATATGAATAGCATCAGTAATTATACCCATATCAACTTCTTCTTGTGTTCTAACATCTAAAACAACTGAATTATTGTCTTCTTCAAGTTGTTTTTTCCAATCTTCTTGGGATAAATCTGCCATAGTCTTCTTAATTATTAGTGCAAAATTAACATTTCATTGTGATATAGACGTAAAAAAACCCGAAGTGTTACATAACGGGTTCATTTTTTAACATATCTAATCTAAAAAGCACAAGCTCATGTCTATCTAATTACACTTTAATAGTACAACCTATTGCTTTTGTTTCCTTTACTTTAACGTCTTCTCCTTTTAATAAGGCATCAACCGCATTTTCTACATATTTTACTTTTACAGCTTTCGCATCTTGGTAATTATCGTCTATCGCCCCAATATATTTTACTTCGTTACCTGCTGTTGTTTTTTCTAAAATGTAAATATGTGGTGTCTTAGTTGCACCATATTGCGGATAAATTTTCTGACCTTTATCTGTTAAATAAGGAAACGTAAAGCCTTTAGATTTTGCTCTTTCTTGCATTGCTTTCATGTTGTCACCAGGCATAACATCTGTATTGTTTGGCATAATAGCAATAACAGGAAAACCTTTAGAAGCATATTTTTTATTTAAAGCCTCTATTCTATCTTCATAAGCTACAGCATAAGGACATGTGTTACAAGTAAAAGTCACAATAAAGCCTTTTGCATCTTTATAATCTGAAAGTGAAACCATATTGCCATCAATATTCTCTAGATTAAAATCTGTAGCCATATCTCCAACGTTATACCCCTGACCATTTAATTTTGTTGTAACAGCAGATAGTGTAACTAACACTACCATTACCGTTAGTAATTTTAATATCTTCATCTGTTTATTATTTTAAAAATTGTTTGAGTTCGGTTTCTAATTCTTGTTGCGTGAATGATTTTTCGTAAAACTGTCGTTTGTCATTATTGTAAATAATTGTCGCTGGTATTGCACCAGACCATTCTTCTGCTATTGCTGGAATCCATCGGTTTTGATCAACATCATCTAAAGCAACAACCTTAGCTTTTAAATTATTCTTTTCTATAAATGGCTGTAAGGCAGTGTCGTATTTATTTGGAAAATCTAAACTCACCAATAATAGCTCTACACCTTTGTCTTTATACTTTTCATTGACAGCCTCAAAATAAGGCAATTCTTTAATACAAGGTGCACACCAAGTTGCCCAAAAATTTACAATATGAACTTTACCATCCGTTTTATTAAGTAAAGGTGCTAAACCATCATAATCATAAACCTCAAATTGACGATCTGCCTCTAATTGTGCTACATTAGGTACGACCTCAGGTTTTATAATCTCATTTGTAGTAGATGTATCCTTACACGACATCAAGATTAATAAAACTAAAACTGCTACTTTTTTCATCTTATAAATTTATTAATCAAAGTCTTTAACTTTATAAATTTAACAAAATATTAATTTTATATATCAAGAAAAGCTATACATTTGTATATACAATTGTTGTATATGAAAGAATTGAATGACATATTAAAAACAAAAGCTGATTTACCGATATCAAGAGCGACAGTAATTAACATTTTTCATACCACCACTTGGATAAAAGATGATTTGTTATTGGAGCTAAAACCTTTCGATTTATCCTTAGAACAATTCAATGTGCTTAGGATTTTAAGAGGTCAAAATGGAAATGCCATAAACTTACAAGACATACAAGAACGTATGGTAAATAAAATGAGTAATACCACTAGATTGGTTGATAAGTTGATAAAGAAAAAATTTGTAAAACGTACGATTTGCAAATCCAACAGGAGAAAAGTTGAAATCGTTATTACAGATTTAGGTTTAGAAACGCTAAAAACAGTAGACCCAATTATAGATCACACAGAAAAAAACATTACAAAAAACTTAACTCAAGACGAGTTAACACAATTGAACACCCTTTTAATAAAACTTAAAAACAAATAATTATGAAAAACAGAAATTCAAACATTGCCATGCTATTAGTTTTAGCATTATCATTTATGTCTTTTACGACATTAAAAGACAAAACCGTAAAAGTTGAAGAGAGCTCAGTAATATGGAAAGGCTATAAAGTAGGTGGAGAACATACTGGAACGATTAATCTAAAAAGCGGTACTTTATCATTTGATGGCAAAACGTTAACTGGTGGAAATTTCACTATAGATATGACCTCTATTAATACCACAGATTTACAAGGAGAATACAAAGGAAAATTAGATGGTCATTTAAAATCTGATGATTTCTTTGGTGTAGAAGAATTTCCTACAGCAACTTTAGAAATTACATCTGTGACAGGTAAAAATGGTACTTTTAATGTAAATGCAGATGTTACTATTAAAGGAAAAACGGAAGCGATCTCTTTTCCAATGTTAATTAAAGGCAACACAGCAACCGCAAGTTTAAAAATTGATAGAACAAAACATAACATCACTTACAAATCGCCTTCTCTTTTAGAAACCTTAAAAGATAAAGCTATTTATGATGACTTTGATTTAAATGTAACCCTTAAGTTTTAATCCCCCAATAACTAAATTTAGTAACATTTAAATTTTGATTCCTGTTTTAGTAAAAAAAACTAATACAGGAATCTTTTTTTCTTAAAGTGTTTGAAATCCGAAATTTGATTTCTATCTTTGATGTTCAGATGAAAATAAATACAAATCATACTTGGTGGTGGAATTTCTCAAACTTACGTTCGTGAAATAATCCTTGGTATGTAATACTTAAATAAAAAAAGGCTTGTCATTCACGACAAGCCTTTTTTTTTATTTAACAAGGCTTCAGAAGCTATTAAATTGAAACCTATCTCTGCCTAAAGAGATATCAAATTGAATTTGACATAAAATGAAAACATTTAGTTTAAACACACATTATAAAAAAATCTTAGCAGACACCATTACTCCTGTGAGTATTTATCTAAAAATTAGAGATAAATTCCCCAATAGTATTCTTTTAGAAAGTAGTGACTACCATGCTAACGACAACAATTTTTCTTATATATGTTGCAATCCTATTGCTTCTATAAAAGTTGAAGGCAATACAATTTACCAAACCTATCCCGACGGTAGTTCTAAAAATAGCCTTATTGAAAGCGACGGTGTTGTTGAGGAAATTCACAAATTCACACAACGTTTTAAAGTGGATTCAAATAAAGAATTCAAATTTATTAATAATGGAATTTTTGGATACACCGCATATGATGCTATTAAATATTTTGAAGACATTGAGATTTCAAAAAAAGACCATTCAGTGTCTATTCCTGAAATATACTATGCTGTATATCAAAACATCATCGCTATAGATCATCAAAAAAATGAAGCGTATATTTTTGCGCATTGTTTTCATAGCGAAAATAATATTGACGACATTTTACAATTGATTCAAACCAGACAATACGCTTCTTACGATTTTAAAACGAAAGGCAGTATTGAGTCAAATCTTACAGACGACGAATATAAAGCACACGTAGAACTGGCAAAAAAACATTGTGGTCGCGGAGATGTCTTTCAATTGGTACTGTCTAAACAATTCTCGCAACAATTTAGTGGTGATGAATTTAATGTTTACAGAGCCTTAAGAAGTATTAACCCTTCCCCTTACCTATTCTATTTTGATTATGGGAATTTTAAAATATTTGGTAGCTCACCAGAAGCACAATTAGTGGTTAGTAATGGTAAAGCCGAAATTCACCCTATTGCTGGTACTTTTAAACGAAGTGGAAACGACCTTAAAGACGCGCAATTAGCTGAAGAATTAATAAAAGATGATAAAGAAAACAGTGAGCATGTCATGTTAGTTGACTTAGCCAGAAACGACCTAAGTAGAAACGGAAGCAATGTTACTGTCGAAAATTATAGAGAAGTACAATTCTTCTCTCACGTGATACATTTAGTAAGTAAAGTTACAGGTACAATTCACAAAAACACCGACACCATGCAAGTGGTTGCAGACACATTTCCAGCCGGAACTCTAAGTGGAGCACCAAAACACAAAGCCATGCAGTTGATTGAAAAGTACGAAAAAACGAGCAGAGGTTATTATGGTGGAGCTATCGGTTTTATGGATTTTAACGGTAATTTTAATCATGCCATTATGATTAGAACATTTTTAAGTCAGAATCATAAATTATTTTGGCAAGCAGGAGCAGGAATAGTTGCCAAATCTGAAGCTGAAAGTGAATTGCAAGAAGTTTATAATAAGCTTGGTGCTTTAACAAAAGCGATTGAACAAGCTGAAGAGATTTAAAATATAATTAAAAAGATACCTGCTTTCGCAGGCATTTAAGATGAAAAAAATATTAGTCATAGACAATTACGACAGTTTCACATACAATCTCGTTCATTATTTAGAGGACTTAGATTGTGAAGTCACCGTAAAACGAAACGATAAACTAACGCTAGAAGACGTCGATGCTTTTGAAAAAATTGTGTTGTCTCCAGGACCTGGTATTCCAGATGAAGCTGGTTTATTAAAACAGATTATAGAAACTTATGCACCAACCAAAAGTATCCTAGGTGTTTGTTTAGGGCAACAGGCTATTGGAGAAGTTTTTGGTGGTTCATTAGAAAATTTAGATAATGTGTATCATGGTGTAGCCACTAGCATTACACTTTCAGTGGATGATGAATCCCTTTTTAAAGGCTTAGGTAAAACTTTTGAAGTGGGCAGATATCATTCATGGGTCGTTAATGCCAATTTACCAGATTGTTTAGAAGCCACGTCTTTTGACGACAACGGTCAAATAATGTCATTAAGACATAAAGTTTACGACGTTAAAGGTGTGCAATATCATCCGGAATCGGTGTTGACGCCAGATGGAAAGCGGATTTTAGAAAATTGGGTAAACAGTGAGAAGTGAGAAGTGAGAAGTGAGAAGTGAGAAGTGAGAAGTGAGAAGTGAGAAAAAATTAAAATATAATTTGGGAAGAATATAATATTTAGTAAAAATTAATGTCCCAAATTTCGACATCGTCGGAAACATCAAAAATCAGAAATAATGAACGAAAGAACGAAGATGCGAGGCGTAGCCTCAAGCACGAAGTTCTGAAAGTGAATGATGCTTTAGCAATTTCCTATTTTTGATTGTGATTTTTTGGTTCGTTTTGTATCAAGACAAAATGAACAGAACTAAAAAAGATATTTAATTAAAAAGATATTCCGTTTTACGGAACATTGATATGAAACAATTATTAAACAGACTCATTAACCAAGAAAGCATCTCTAGTGAAGAAGCAAAAAACGTCTTGGTGAACATATCCGAAGGAAAATATAATCAAAGTCAAATTGCATCATTCTTAACCGTTTATATGATGCGAAGTATCACCACGGAAGAACTTCGCGGTTTTAGAGATGCATTATTAGAGTTATGTATTCCTGTAGATTTAGACAATTACGAGACTATCGATTTATGTGGAACCGGAGGTGACGGAAAAGATACTTTTAATATTTCAACCTTATCTTCATTTGTGACAGCAGGTGCAGGAGTCCATGTTACGAAGCATGGTAATTATGGTGTGTCTTCGGCTTGTGGGTCTTCAAATGTTATGGAATATTTAGGCATAAAATTCACAAGTGATACCGACTTTTTAAAACGTAGTATAGATGAAGCCGGAATATGCGTTTTACATGCACCTTTGTTTCATCCTGCAATGAAAAATGTAGCCCCAATCCGAAAAGAATTAGGTGTAAAAACCTTTTTCAATATGTTAGGCCCAATGGTCAATCCTGCATTTCCAAAAAATCAAATGGTTGGTGTTTTTAATCTTGAATTATTGCGATTATACAGTTACTTATATCAAGAATCGGATAAAAACTATGCCATAGTTCATGCTTTAGATGGTTATGATGAAATCTCGTTAACAGGAAAAACGAAAGTGATTTCTAATACTTCAGAAACCTTATTTGAACCGCATGACTTAGGCGTGAACCAAATACAACAATCTGAAATTTTTGGCGGAAACAGTATCAAAATGGCTGCCGAAATTTTTAAAAGCGTTATCAATTATAAAGGTACAGAAGCACAGCACAATGTGGTGTGTGCTAACGCTGGACTAGCCATTGCTACGGCCAAACAAATTTCACATAAGGAAGGATTTGAATTGGCCAAAGAATCGCTTGTTAGTGGAAAAGCAAAACAGAGTTTAGATAAACTAATTGAATTAAGCAAATGAACATCTTAGACAAAATAGTAATAGACAAACGCAAGGAGGTTAATCTTAAAAAAGAACTAATTCCTATTAAAGCTTATGAACAACTACCTTATTTCGGAATGAAAACAAGGTCTTTGTCTGAAAAATTAAGAGCAAGTCAGACTGGTATTATTGCAGAGTTTAAACGTAAGTCACCTTCTAAATCCATTATAAATGATACTGCTTTAGTTGAAGATGTTGCCTTTGGTTACGAAAACGCAGGAGTATGTGGCATGTCTATTTTAACGGACGAGATTTATTTTGGTGGCTCCATGGACGACTTAATGATTGCCCGAGAAAATTGCGAATTGCCCTTGCTTCGAAAAGAATTTATTATTGATGAATATCAGATTATTGAAGCCAAAGCCATTGGTGCAGATGCTATTTTACTAATTGCAGCCATATTAACTAAAGCTGAGATTAAGCAGTTTTCTGAATTAGCCAAAAGCCTAAATCTAGATGTGTTATTAGAAGTCCATAACGAAGACGAATTACACAAGTCTATTATGCCTTCTTTAGATATGCTAGGTGTAAACAACAGAAATCTAAAAACATTTGAAGTCAGTTTAGACATCTCAAAACAATTGAGTGCATTGATACCTAACGATTTTGTAAAAGTATCAGAATCAGGTATTAGTTCTGTGGACGCCATCAAAGAATTACAGCCTTATGGCTATAAAGGTTTTTTAATCGGCGAGAATTTTATGAAAACAGATAATCCTGGAGCAAGTGCTAATCAATTTATAAAAGACCTAGCAGGTCTCAATACATAATAATTTAAAAAAGTCGAATGCGTGATGAGATTCCCGCTTTCGCGAGAATGAAGATGAAACTAAAAGTCTGCGGAATGAAATATAAGGAGAACCTAGAAGCTGTGGCTAATTTGCTACCAGACTATCTCGGTTTTATATTTTATAAAAAATCAGCCAGACATTTTGATTCTAGTATTCCTGAATTGCCAAAATCAATTAAAAAAGTTGGTGTTTTTGTGGATGAAGAACTAGAAATAGTGAAAGACACTATTAAAAAATTCAACTTACAAGCCGTGCAATTACATGGTCACGAATCGCCAGAATATTGTGCAGCAATAAACACTGTTGAAGTTATAAAGGTGTTTAGCATTAAAGATGAATTCAACTTTGATGTGCTTCAACCTTTCGAAAATGTCTGTGATTATTTTTTATTCGATACCAAAGGAAAATTACCAGGCGGAAACGGTTACACGTTCAACTGGAATGTATTAGAACAGTATCCATCCACCAAACCTTATTTTTTAAGTGGTGGTATTGGATTACATGAAATTAAAAAAATAAAAGAATTCAAAGAAAGTCCGGCTTCAAAGTTCTGTTATGCTATTGATGTGAATAGTAAATTTGAAATAGAACCTGGATTGAAGAATATTGAAGAATTGAAATTATTTAAAGATAAATTAATAGTATAGTTTTAATGAGAAGTGAGAAGTGAAAAGTGAGAAGTGAAAAAAAATTAAAATATAAATTGGGAAGAAAACAAAATTCAGCAAAAATTAATGTCCCAAATTTCGACTGCGTCGGAAACATCAAAATTCAGAAATAATGAGCGAAAGAATGCAGGTGCGAGGCACAGCCTCAAGCACGAAGTTCTGAAAGCGAATGATGCTTTAGCAATTTCCTAATTTTGATTGTGATTTTTGGTTCGTTTGCATCAAGGCAAATGAACAAGAAAAAAAAAGAAACAGATTGCCACATCACGTAAAAAACGTGATTAGCAATGACGATAATAAAACAATCATGAGTTACAAAATCAACGAAAAAGGTTATTACGGTGAGTTCGGTGGAGCATACATTCCCGAAATGCTTTATCCTAATGTAGAAGAATTGCGTCAAAACTATTTAAAGATTATGGCTGAACCTTCGTTTCAAGAAGAGTTCAATCAACTTTTAAAAGATTATGTGGGTCGTCCTTCTCCACTCTATTTTGCGAAACGTCTTTCAGAAAAACACAATACCAAGGTCTATTTAAAACGTGAAGATTTAAATCATACTGGCGCCCACAAAATCAACAATACCATTGGTCAAATTCTAATGGCAAAACGTTTAGGTAAAAACAGAATTATTGCCGAAACTGGAGCTGGTCAACATGGAGTTGCAACCGCTACCGTTTGTGCTTTAACAGGTATTGACTGTGTGGTTTATATGGGAGAAATTGATATTGCTCGTCAAGCCCCAAACGTCGCCCGAATGAAAATGTTAGGAGCCAAAGTGGTTCCAGCATTATCTGGTAGCCGAACGTTGAAAGACGCTACTAATGAAGCTATTCGCGATTGGATTAATAATCCGGTTGACACCCATTACATTATTGGTTCTGCTATTGGACCTCATCCGTATCCAGATATGGTGACGCAATTTCAGTCTATAATTTCCGAAGAGATAAAATGGCAATTAAAAGAAAAAGAAGGTCGAGAAAACCCAGATTATGTTGTGGCTTGTATTGGTGGAGGAAGTAATGCCGCAGGAACCTATCATCATTTTTTAGATAATGAAGATGTTGGTATTATTGCTGTAGAAGCTGCTGGAAAAGGCATTCACTCAGGTGAAAGTGCCGCGACTTCTGTTTTAGGAAAAGAAGGTATTATACACGGTTGCAAAACCTTATTAATGCAAACCAAAGACGGACAAATTACAGAGCCCTATTCTATTTCTGCAGGGTTAGATTATCCTGGTGTTGGGCCGTTACATTCGCATTTGTATAAAACAGGTCGTGGTGAATTTTATTCAGCAACCGACGATGAAGCTATGAATTCTGGTTTAGAATTAACGCAATTGGAAGGTATTATTCCGGCTATTGAAAGTTCGCATGCCTTGGCTATTTTTAAACATAAAACCTTTAAACCTAGCGACGTTGTTGTGATTAGTTTATCTGGTCGTGGTGATAAAGATTTACAGAATTATATCAATTATTTTAAGCTGTAGAAGTTGAAATTGAGTTTAAAAATGAAGTTAAAGTTGAATGTTTATTTTTGATTACATTTTATAGTTTTTATTAAAAACACCACTAAGAGCTACGTTCGGTAATTTCTAATCAAAACATATTTTGATTCTTATTAGCCTCAAGGAGACAATTTGCTATTGAAGAATTTGGCTTTTTCAATTTGTCATTTGAAATTTTAAGCAATACATTTACAGTTACCAATTATTTATATTTAAAATATGTCCGAAACGGTTTTAGAACTTAGAGATGCTACGATTTATCAAGGTGACAGTATGGTGCTGTCTAAGGTGAATTTTGAAATGAAGAAAGGAGATTTCGTCTATCTTATTGGGAAAACAGGAAGTGGGAAAAGTAGTTTCATGAAAACGCTTTATGGTGATTTACAACTAACAGAAGGTGAAGGCTCTGTTGTTGATTTCAATTTAAAAACCATGAAAGAAAAAGATATTCCGTTTTTAAGACGAAAATTAGGTATTGTTTTTCAAGATTTTAAATTATTACCAGATCGTACGATCATAGGCAACCTAGAATTTGTATTAAAAGCAACAGGTTGGAAAGAAAAAGACCGTATTAAAGATCGTATTGATGTTGTTTTAGATAAGGTAGCCATGAAGACTAAAGGTTTTAAATACCCTCATGAACTTTCTGGTGGCGAACAACAACGAATTGCTATTGCACGTGCTTTGTTAAATGACCCTGAATTGATTTTAGCAGATGAGCCTACCGGAAATTTAGATCCTCAAACCAGTATTGAAGTCATGGAAGTATTGCAAGACATTAATAAAAATGGGAATACCATTTTAATGGCCACACACGATTATGCTTTACTTTTAAAATATCCGAGTAAAACTTTAAAATGCGACGAAAATAAAGTGTTTGAAGTTGTGCAACGTAAAAGTTAGTCCATGCTTTCAATCTTAATTCCTTGCTATAATTACGACATACTTCCCTTAGTAAGTGAATTACACCAACAAGTTAAAGCCCTACCTATTGAGTTTGAAATCTTGGTATATGACGATGCTTCAAATTCTAAATTTAATAAAACCAATGCTTCAATTAACAACTTAGAAGGCTGCTGTTTTAAAATACTTTCTAATAATATCGGTCGGAGTAAAATAAGAAATCTACTAGGTAATGATGCCTCTTATGAGAATTTGTTATTTATGGATGCAGATACATTTCCTCAACAAAAGAATTTCATCAAAAATTATCTCAGTCATGAAAATGAAAAGGTTGTTTATGGTGGTATAACAAATGAAGTTGAAGTACCTGAAAAACCATACAAATTACGATGGCTTTACACAAAAAAGAGGGAAACGCAATCTATATGTTCTTCTAACTTTTTAATTAAGAAGTCTGTTTTTGTATTAAACCAATTTGATGAGACCTTAACAACATATGGTTATGAAGATGTTGTCTTTTTTGCTGGCTTAAAAGAGAATAACATCAAAATAAAAACGATACAAAATTGGGCTGTTCATCGTTGTCAAGAAACTGCTGACAACTATATTTCTAAATTAGAAACTGGTCTTCAAAATTTATTATACCTTATTGAAGGCAATAAATTAGCACAAGACGAATCTAAACTTCACAAGTTTTATGCATTAGCTCGAAAATTTGGAATGGTCCCAGTTGTGGTTCTTTTATTTAAAACATTAAAAAAGGGTTTAATTAAAAATTTTAATTCGTCCCATCCTTCTATAATTTTGCTCGATTTTTACAAACTTGGTTACTTTTGTCTTTTAAAAACTAAAAAATAATGTCGTTTTTCTCAGTTATAATAACAGTTTACAATAAAGCTGAGTGTATTAAAGACACAATAAATAGTGTTTTAAATCAGTCTTATAAAGATTTCGAAATTATTATAATTAACGATGGTTCTACTGATAAGAGTGAGGACATTATTAAAACTTTCAACGATCAACGTATCAATCTTATAACAACAAAAAATCAAGGAGCGTCAAAAGCAAGAAATATTGGTATTGAAAAAGCTACAGCGACATATATTGCTCTTCTTGATGGTGATGATACTTGGGAAATTGATTATTTAAAACACATACATAACGCTATTTCGAAATTTCCCGACATAAAAATTTTCACAACAGGAATTTCCCATAAATACGACAATAAAACGGTACCAGTTAGTTATAGTTTTAAACAAAAAGAACTTTATAAAATCCGCGATTTTTTTCAGTCAAGTTTAGACTTTCATTTAATTACTAGCTCTAGTGTTGTCTTTGATAAGTCCATAATTAGCAAAACCGGACTTTTTGATCCTTCTATTATTTCTGGTCAAGATACAGATCTATGGATACGTTTTGGCTTACACTTTAAAATTCTATTTATAAATAAACAACTTGTTTACTATAATTTTGATCCCACAAGCTTATCTAACACAACTTTTAATCTTAGTAAGAAACCAAAGTTTGACAATTATTTTAATGAAGAAAAAAACAATATATATCTAAAAGTATTTTTAGACAATAACAGGTATGCAATGTCTATTCTAAGCAAGCTGCTAAATGATAAAAAACACTTTTTATATTACACATCACATATAAATCCTAAAAATTTAAACTTTAAACAACACTTCTTGTTAAAAAGCCCAAAATGGCTCTTAAAACTATTGCTTAAAGTAAAGTCTTTAAAAGGTGAAAAGGTATATTATCCTAATACCTAAATCTGAGATTTAAAAACCTCATAATCTCGGATATATTCTCCTTCATTATACTCTGTAGATGCTAGAACCAAACAGACTGAACCTGAGGAAAAATTATCTATTTCTCTCCATATATGTGTTGGTATATACAACCCTTGGTTAGGTTTATTAAGCATGATTCGTTTTTTGGTTTTACCATCATCTATAACAACTTCAAAACTGCCACTTAATGCAATAATAACGGATTCTTGTTCTTTATGAGCATGTCCTCCTCTACTGCTTTCTGTAGGCACATCATACAGATAATAAACACGTTTAATACTAAAGGGAATGGTGTCTTTTTCTATAACCGCTAAAAAACCACGTTCGTCATGAACTTTAGGAATATCAATTAATTTTACACTATGTATTGTATTCATGTTATTGTTTTCATTTACTTTAAAATGGATTGCCATTGCATTGCAATCTTTGCACTAGAAAATTGAGTAACACTTTGTTGTGCATTAGACTTACATTGCAAGTATAAATCTTTATCATTAATTAAACTATTCATTGCCTTTGCTAATGCAAGTGGATTATGATTTTCTACCAAAAGACCGTTGTATTTATTTACAATAACCTCATTAGGTCCCGACTTGCAATCTACCGCAATAACAGGCACATTAAGCGATAAAGTTTCAGGAATTACCATAGGAAACCCTTCGTACCTACTACTTAGGACCATAAACAAACTCTTTTTTACAAACGGGTATGGATTTTTTTCAAACCCTCGAAATATTATAGAATCTAAAAGTCCGATGCTTTGAACGTACGATTTTAAACGTTCTTCATCTAATCCACTGCCTAATACGAGTAGTTTAACTCCATTACTTGAAAGTTCAGATAGTTTATAAGCATCAAACAGTAATTTCAAATTTTTATGTTCATCATCCAATCTACCATAAAAGATAATGTATACGCCAAGGTTTATTTCAACATCCTGACTTGCTTTTGTTTTAATATCACTAAAATTAAAGCCATTATAAATAGTGCTTATATTTTTAAGTTGGTATAATTCTCTAAATTTTATCTCGGCTGCTTTAGAAACAGCAACCATAATTTCATTCTTGTACAAATACTTATTCAACCACTTGTATGCCGTAAATGTTTTTTCAGTTTTATAATTGTGTATTACATAAACTGTAGGTAATTTATAAATGAATTTTGTAATTACAAATTCTCTATAAGCCTGTGTTCGTGCTCTTCCATCTATAATAACATCAATTTTATTGGTTTTTAAGAACTTCTTAAAGATTCTAAGTCTATTTATTCTACCTAAAAAGGTATCATCCTTCAACTTTATATTACCAAGATTTAACAAAGTGCCTTTGTATTTATAATCTACAAATTCTAAAATAGTAACGATATAAACGTCATATCCCAAATCACTTAACATAACAGATAATAAAGCCGAAGATTTTTCCGCACCTCCTTTTCCTAAAGAAGAAGCCACAATACAAATTTTTTTTTTATTAGCTTTAATCATTAACGAGTATCTTTGAGACAAATGTAACATCCATATTTTAATTATAAGCACTCAGTAAGAGTATTTAGAAGGTGTTCTATCATAAATTAAAATTACAAGTTATAACGTATGAAAATTTTATTGGTTGGCGAATATAGCAGGCTTCATAATTCTTTAAAAGAAGGATTAGAATTACTTAACCATGATGTTACAATTGTGGCTGCAAAAGATGGCTTTAAGAATTATGATGTGGACTTCCCTATTTATAAAACATATGAAAAAGGATTTCTAAGAACATTCAAAAATCTTATTTATAGATTTACTAAAATTGACCTTGAATCAATTCAAATTAAAAAACAAATCATTAATCTGAAACCCAAACTCAGTGATTTTGATGTTGTTCAATTTATTAATGAAGCCTCATTTTTATGTACTGCCACTATTGAAAAAGAGATTTTCGATTTAATTTCAACTTGGAATAAAAACGTTTTCCTATTGTCTTGTGGTACCGATTACATAAGTGTGAAATATGCGTACGATAAAAAATTTAGATATTCAATTCTAACTCCTTATCTAAATGGAAAAGATCAAATTTTAAGCTCTTATGGTTTAAAATATTTAGAGCCCGATTTTGTAGAACTTCACCATCATATTTATAAATCTATCGTTGGAGTTATAGCATCCGATTTAGATTATCATTTACCTCTATTAAATCATCCTAAATATTTGGGACTCATTCCAAATCCGATAAACACGGAACAATTAGAGTTTAAACCATTAAAAATTGAAGATAAAATCGTCATATTTCATGGTATAAATTCAAATAACTATTACAAAAAAGGGAATGATATTTTTGAAGAAGCCTTAGCGATTATAAATCAAAAATATGCAGATAAAATAAAAATTATAACTGTAAGAAGCTTGCCTTATAACGAATACATAAAAACCTATAACGAAGCACATATAATGCTCGATCAAATTTATGCTTACGATCAAGGGTTTAATGCTTTAGAAGCTATGTCCAAAGGGAAAGTTGTTTTTACAGGTGCAGAAAAAGAGTGGCTAGAGTATTATAATATTAAAGAAGATACTATTGCTATAAACGCTTTACCAGATGCTAAAACCATTGCAACTAAATTAGAGTGGTTAATTCTTAATCCTGAAAAAATTCTTGAAATTTCGATACAAGCTAGACGCTTTGTAGAAACACATCATGATTATAAAACTTGTGCTGAGAATTACCTAAAAACGTGGCAAAATCATATTTGAAACTACTCCGTTTTTGAGGCCGTTTGATTGTAATAACCTCTAATTACAAAAACTACGACTATAAAGTAGATGATATACCTTACGAAATGCGCAATAACAATGCCTTCTGTACCATAGTACTGAATAAACACTTTTGACAATACAAAAAACAATCCTAGAGAAATTATTTCAGTAAACACAAAACTTTTTACGAGTCGTTTAGCTAAAAACTGATGGGATAAGACTAAGGCGCCTAATCTTACAAAATCACCTAATAATTGCCATTTAAACAAAGGTTTCATTCCTGTAAAATCTGGGTAGATAAAGAGAATAATATAATCTTTCAGAATATAAACTAAAAGCATTCCCAGTCCAAAAATTGGCAAAATGGTTTTATAAATATTAAGTACTTCAATCTTAAACTCATGCTTATTATGGATACTCGCGAATTTTGGTAACACATACAGCGTAAATAATCCTGTGGCAAACACCATATAGTTTTTAGAAATAAATGTAATTGCGGTCCAATACCCAGCTTCATTAATGTTTATTTCATCTGTGACCAAGGTTCTTATATTCAACTCTATATAATTCAACAAAAATGAAGATATAAAAGACATTAATGTAAATGCCAATAACTTATTTTTATAAATAAGGCTAAGCGTTAAAGACTTAAACTTTACATAGGTTTTTAACGTTTTTCCAAATACAAATGCCAAAACAACTAACTGAATCACTGGTGCTAGTACAATGGCTATAATTACTCCTTTTAATTCTGAAGTATATAAACCAATAACAACAGCAACGGTTGCTAAAAGATAACTAATGAGTTCTATTTTAGCATAGCGTTTATAATCTGACAAACCACTAACTACAGCATTAACCACACGGCTTCCAGCAACAAAAGGCACAATAACCGCTAATAACTGAAAAATATAAATATACTCCTGAGAATGAAAAAGGTAGTTGGACAAATACGAGGCCCCAAAAAATAAAACAGCTGCAGAAACAACGGAACCAATTATAGCAAAAATGGTTACAGTTGAAAATACTTTTGAAAGTTCTGGCTGATTGTTTTTAAATTCAGCGACATACTTTACAACACCATTAAATGTTCCTAAGGTAGATGTACTTGTGAGCATTGCTAAAACATTCCTCACCTGACCAATACTAGCATAACCAGCTTCTCCAACAGTAACCGCAAGTAAACGCTGAATAAATGCAGAAACTATTAACCTAATAGTAATAACCACTGCATTAAGTGATGTAATCTTAAGCACTATATTATTACTAATAAATTTTGGAAGCTTCACTTGTTGGTTTTTATTAATTATCTAGGCCTTCTTCGGTAATAACCCCAAACAAAGAACTGCTAAAAAGTAATAGTATTATTCCAAAGTACATAAAATAGCTTAAGCAGTGTCCCATTACTGCGCCTTTAAGTCCAAATTCATCAATAAGATAAATACTAGAAAAAAACATAACAACAAATAAGAACACTTCTAAAATAAGAAAGTGAGCAAACATCTTTTTTGCCAAAAATTGGTAAGCAATAACCATAGAAAGTACACGTGCAATATCTCCTAATATTTGGTAACCAAATAAATCTTCAACAGGTTTAAAGTCTTCAGTAAACAATAAGTTTACTAACAGAGATCTACTAAGGTAAATAATAAGTAACAACACTAAAAACACAGGCATTATGGTTTTATAAAAGCTAAAAACTTCTTTTCTAAATGCTGTTTTTGAATTGATTTCAGAAAATCGAGGTAAAATATACAGTGCCATTAACGAATTAATAAACATGAGATAATAATCTGAAACTCGAGTCATCGCTGTCCAATATCCAGCAGATTTTATTCCTACCTCATCAATGAGATAATTCCTAATTATAATCATAACAATAGGTAAAGCAATAGCACTAACCAAAGCCATTATCATATATGGGCTCAGTTTATTTAAAATAGACAAACTTACTTGAGTAATCTTAATTGAAGACACTAAGCTTTTTCTGAATGCGATACCTACAATAGTAATAAGTAAATTTAATGCTGGTGTTATAACAATAGCCAATAATGCGCCATCAATATTCTCTTGATAAATAAGAATTAAAGTCACTAAAAGCCCTAAAATTTGACTAAGAATATTAATAAGCAGTAAAAATTTATGCTTAGAAAACCCATTCATAATGGAAAACGCAAACATGTTTAAAGCATAAAACGGTAAGACAATCGCCAAGGTTTCAATGACATAAATATAGTTGTAGTTTGAAGAAAATATAATATCGTTTATAAAGCCTGCATTGAAATAACATACAAAAGCCAAAAACACAGAAGAAAAGAATCCGAAGTAAAATACTGTAGATAAAGTCTTGGTAAGCTCAACTGCATTATCTTTAAATTCATTAACAAATTTAACGACACCTTTGTAAAGACCTGAAATTGCTAAGGATTGAATGGCACTTAAGAAATTTCGTAAATTCCCAATAAGGGCCATACCTTGTGGACCTATGTAAATAGCTATGAACTTAGAAATTAAAATTCCGGCAATAATCCTAAGACTAAGATTAGCCATATTTAAATTCGCAGCCTTTACTAAAACTTCGTCATTTATGTAATTAAAAAGCTTTTTCAATTAGTAGATATTTAAAATGTCTATAACAGTTTGAATGTCTTTATCTGTCATTACAGGACTTATTGGCAAACTTATAATTCTTTTATGAATCTTTTCTGTAAGCGGCAGATTAAAATACGAAAATGTTTGCAAGGCTTTTTGCTGGTGTGGTGGAATTGGATAGTGGATTAACCATTCAATAGCATTTTGATCTAAAAACTTAGTAAAATCTGCTCTATCCTCAACCTCAACAACAAATGCATAAAACACATGATTCTGAGAGCCATCGTAAAACGGAAGTTTAATTTTTAAATTATTAACTCCTTTTAAATAAGCTTTTGCAATTGTACGTCGTCTTTGATTGTCTTTATCTAAAGTTTTCAGTTTGATACTTAAAAAAGCTGCTTGCATATCATCTAAACGGCTATTGTATCCCACAATTTTATTGGTGTACTTTTCCTCGCTTCCATAATTACGTAGCAATTTTATAACTTCAATAAGTTCTGAATCATTGGTTGTAACTGCTCCTCCATCTCCGAGTGCACCCAAGTTTTTACTAGGATAAAAACTAAATGCTGCGGCATCTGAAAGGTTACCTGCTTTAGGTGAAATTGAAGTTGAAGTTGAACTGTCCTTTTTAGAATTTAAAATTGCTCCATGTGCTTGAGCTGCATCTTCTATGAGCAATAAGTTAAAATCAGACGCTATTTGCTGTAATGCTTCAACCGAAGCTAATTGGCCGTATAAATGTACCATAATAACAGCCTTAGCTTCTACAAATAAGCTGTGATCAGTCTCTACTGAGATATTATAAGTCTCAGAATTAGGCTCAACTAAAACAGGAATAAGTTCGGCATGTAAAACCGACAAAATTGTGGCAATAAAAGTATTTGCAGGTACTATGACCTTATCTCCTTTTTTTAATTTTCCGAGACGTATATACCCTTTTAATATCAATGTGAGGGCATCTAATCCATTTGCTGTACCTAAACAATGTTTAGTTCCACAATAAGTAGCAAATTCATTTTCGAATTTAGAGACATTATTACCTAATATAAAATGAGCATCGTCCAAGGATTTACTGAAAGATGCTTGAAACTCATCTCGAAAACGGTTGTTGATTTTATGTAGGTCTAGGAATTTAATCATATTCTAAAGTAATCAATTATAAGTTTGTTTTATAAAATCATCTAAAAACAAACTTAACTTTTTTGCACCATTTGTATTTAAATGGTCTGCATCGTAAAAGTCATCTGTATTAAAGCTTTCATTTGACATTAAATTTAAATAACTGCAATTATTATAGCTGTTATCCATTTTTAAACCCGTTGAAATTACCTTATCTAATTGCTCCTTATTTAAGTGCGCTATGTAACTTTTATAGGCGGGCAAGGTAACAATTATCACTTTAACATTTTGAGCATTACAGAGATTAACTATTTTCTCTAGATACTCGATATTTTCTATAACTAAATTATCATCCTCCGCAGTATGTTTCTGCGCAACTATTTGCCCTAATTCTTTTAAAGATTTACCTCCATTAGACTTCTTTAAAAAAGCCCAACCAGAATTCTCTACAGATATAGGTACTTCGTCTTTAATATAATAATTCTTAAGACGTTTAAGGTTGTTTTCTAGCTTTACACTAAGTACTTCACTATTAAATTTCAACTTATTAGACACTTTTAAGTTATAGTATAAATTATAATCCTTAAGTCTCCATGCTTCTTTAGTTTCACCAAGTTGTTCATGCAATGTGGTATATGACAAACGTATTACAACCGTTTTTAGTTTAGGCAATTCGTCTATATATTTCTGCAACAATAAATAATCTAAATCTATACTTTGCGAAACATGAGCTAAGTTGTAGGTTTCGTCTAAAAAATATTCTGGATTAATACCATACAAACTATGAGAACTCCCAAGAATAAGCGTCTCAACAGCTTCCTTTTTTAATTCTATTTGTTCGCTTTTTAATTTATAATCATTAGGAATTTGTCGTAACGAAAGTTCCATACTAATAATTATGATTATCACAGGACATATAAAAAACAAGGTATATATTATGAACTTTTTCATATCTAAAACTGAAAGTAAATAAATTGTTGTTCTTCACCATTGAAATAGAAGATGAGAAACACTAATACATAATAAAACGCAATACGATATTGTCTTTTATAGCTTGAAAAAATATGTTCCAAAGCATGTTCTTTAGCCCTACCAATCCATTCAATCATAAAAAAGAATGCTATCAGAATTAACAATATTAGAGCATCAGAAGCATTAGATAAATTTGGAAGACTAAACACTGAAAATGAAAAAATACCAGACAAAAACGCTACTGCACTTGTCAATGAATCTGCCCTAAAGAAAATCCTAGCAAAAACTAAAAACAGAAAGGTATGAAACATACCAAACAGCTCTTTACTATCAGGAAACCACCGATTATTTGCAATAACTGACGTATACTTTGTGTTTTTACCTTTAATAATATAAGGTACAAAATGCAAGGCATTAATAAATCCATAAACAACAAATTTCCAATGTGCGCCATGCCATAGACCAATAACTAAAAATATAGCAAAGGTATTGCGTAATTGCATCCATTTACTTCCTCTACTTCCACCTATAGGAATATAAAAATAGTCCTTAAACCATGTTGTTAAAGAGATATGCCAACGCCTCCAAAATTCTGCTATGTTTCTAGAGAAATATGGAAAAGCAAAGTTTTTCTTCAAGTTAAATCCAAACAATCTTGACACTCCAATAGCAATATCTGAATATCCCGAAAAATCACAATAAATCTGAATAGTAAACAAAAAAGCGCCAAACAACAACGTACTCCCTGAATAATTAGCATGGTTTTCAAAAATATCATTTACAAAAACAGCACAATTATCTGCAATTACCATTTTTTTAAAAAGTCCCCAAAGTATTTGTTTTAACCCATCTGTGGCTTTTATATAATTAAACACACGTCGCTTTTCTACTTGAGGCAAAAAGCTCGAAGCACGTTCTATAGGACCTGCAACCAATTGAGGAAAGAAACAAATAAACGAAGCAAATGCAACTAGATTAGTTGTTGGCTTTATTTTGTTTCTATAAATATCTATAGAATAACTCATTGTTTGAAACGTATAGAAACTGATACCTACAGGTAAAATAATATTGAGGTAATTGAGGTCTAAATCTCTTCCAAAAAGCTGAAAAGCAGCATTGAAATTTTCTATGAAGAAATTATAATATTTAAAAAAACCTAGGATACTTAGATTTAGTAAAATACTCAAAGTTAAATAAGCCTTTTTAGATTTTAAATTGGTTTGTTTTTCAATTGCTAAACCAATGCTATAATCTATTAAAGTACTTACTATTATTAGTCCTAAAAAACGCCAATCCCACCATGCATAAAACACGTAACTGGCAATTATTAATAAAACATTTTGAGATTTTAAAGACTTAAAAACAAACCAATATAGTATAAATACAATGGGTACAAAAATTGCAAAATCTATGGAATTAAATAGCATTATTTTTTATTCAGTATAATAAAAGTTAAAATCATGCTTTTACTATTTGAAGCGACTTATGAGCTGCTGTTTCAACAATATACGTATTTGCAGTATGGCTACGAGCACCACAGCTTTCTTTCCAGAAGATAAGACCTTCGTTTATTTTTAGACCATTATCTTCACTTGATATATTAAAGTCGAAATAACGTTTATCCTCGCACATTTTATTAATAATATAATCGTACGCTAAATCTAAACTTCCAAATGAGTTTTTATCCACATTACCAGAAACATATTGCGGATGCACTGTGGTTTCGGTTAAAAAAACGGTTGTGCCTGCAACCACTTTATGATCCTTATAAATATTTACTTGTTTGATATTATCTGGAAAACGTGACGCTAATAATTCTATTTCTTCTAATGTATGTACAGGTAAAATGTTGTGTTTACTTTTTAAATTAGGAATTAGTACTTCATTCCAAAACCCAGCAAAATTAGAATCAACTTTTAATTCTAAATTTGCTCTTATGGCTTTATTAATGCCTTCTCTTCTGTTTTTTTGAAAACGTAATTTATGAGCATAATCAATAACCATTAAAACATCTTTCTTAATTAGTCTAGCATTTGCTTTATAGAGAAAATAATCTAATTCATCTGATGGCATTTTATTATAAAAAGTTGGAATCACCTTAATTTCCAATATTTTTAAGCCTTCATTTTCATAAAAAGCTAGCATAGTTTTAAAAGCTTCAAAAGCATAGAAAAACTTGGATGTATCTTGAAGCACAAAACTCCCATAAGTTAATCCTTGATGAGAAATCACTGTATCACCTACAACATTTGCAGGCAACAATGCATAAAGTTTATCTTCTTTATAAATCAATATAGAGCAATCTTCAAAACGATCACTGTGATAATCCATAAAACTGCGCTGAAACAAGAACGTTGCATTTTTTGCTGTTTTCACAAACGCATCCCATTCTGATTGTAACGCTGGTTGGTATTTTTTTACTGAGAAAATAATCTTTGCTTTTTAATTGGAGACTAAGGTAAATAAAAAACTACGAGTGATATTAATTATGATGGGTAATTGTTTAAAATAGGAGTTCTTGTAAATAAAAACTTTTAGAATTAGTTTTATATTACATTTATTTAAACTCAATAACTTATTACGTTATCAATATAAGTTAACTAAACTATTTAGTCTGTCAAATTATTGAAAACAAATCTCCCGTTATCATCAATATATTCGTAGTAATTAGCACTTCCACTTTCTTTTAAAGGTAAGAAGCTAGAATTCGCTACAGAATTAATAAGTAAATCTTCATTTTTACTTAGTGTATAAAATATATATCTAAACAAGTTAACATTAGATTTATACATTAAATCCTCTGAATCAACATCTTTTGGCCACTTTATACTTAACATACTACTAAATGCCGATTTGATTTCTAAATTATTTTGCTTTCGCTCTATAGACTCCAAAGTATAATCTAGACCAACATATCCACCGTGATCTGCAACAATAATAATTAAGGCTTGCTCATCAAATTGATTTATCTGAGATACGATTGATTTTAACCAATCATTGGCTATTTCTAATTTATCTAAATACTTCGTTCGCTCTATAACTTTACCTTCAGATATATCTTTTCTATGGCTTATATGACCTGGAACGGTTTTTTCAATAAAAAAGAAATTTTTAGATTTTGATAAGGTATCTAAAACAGTTTTAAAATCAGACAACATATCGACATCATGGAGGACACCGCTTTTATAAAATGAAGTTTGAGAAGGTTTAATATTACAATAATCAAAAAACATCGGTTCTCTATCGATTAGAAAATAGGAATTATCGGTTATTAAGTGCGACTTATAGTTGTTCGCTTTAAGAATGTTTAGCACATTATTATTTTCACCTATAATTGCGTTGTTAGCACCATGCGTTTTTAAGGTTGCTTTATCTGTATTAGAATAGTAATGATGTTGCATGGTAAACATCGATGCATTAGAAGTATATGTTGAGTAGTAATTACTTCTAAAGTTACTGTAATTAGTAAAACCCTCTAATCCCAACCAAGCTTCAAATACGGAATTATCATAACGATATGGTTCTTTGTTTATTTCTGAAAAATTGACGTAGCCATCGGGTTGAATTACAAAAATATTAGGCGTTTTTACAAATGTTGTATTTAATTCTTCTGGAGATAGCTTTGCCCAAGTGCTGTTGTCTTGTTGCATTTCAAACATTAATTTTGGCACTAAACCAATCATACTGATTACAGCAAGTAACATCTGGATTGCAACTATTTTTTTGAGGTGTTTTGCAATTACAAAACCTAATACAAATGCGATTATCAAAAGGAGAAGTAACATTTTTCTATTTAGGCTTAATACTAAAAAACCTATAAGCCCAAAAAACATAACACTATTTAAGATAGATAAACCATAAGGTCTCATCGGTTTAAAAAGCTTCATTTTATAACAAACGGACCAAATAAAGCGTAACACCAGTGGTAATACAATGCAAATACCTGCAATAAACAACAATTGCTGCCATGATGCTGCTATGGCTAAATTATTGTTGTAATACTGAAAAAACGGATACAAACCAGCAGCTACAACCACAAGAGTAGCGTATTGCTTACTATTCTTTAAAAAATTTTGAATTGGTCCTGTTATTTTTGAAATCATTTCTTTTTCAGTAAATACAATACACGTTCAGAGTTTTGGATTTCTTTTTTCTCTACAAGTTCAAAATAGTTTAAATAAGAAGATTCAAAATTATAAATATTGTAAAATTCAAAATAATGTTTAAAATCTGCTTTATTATTTAATAGTCGTTGTACCCAAGAATCGTCTCGTTTCGGAAATTCAATAATTAAATATTTAGAAAAAGAACTAAAAAACTTAGCCGACGCATTAAAAGGTACATTACCAGATAAAGACATGTGGTGAATTACAGCTAGTGCAAAAACAATATCTGGTTCAAAAGCTTCTATTCTCTTTAAAAAAGAATCGCGTTCTGTATTGTTTAAACCAATGGCTGGTGAAGGATTTAAAACATCTAATAAAAAAGCCAACATAAATTGCTCCTTTTTTAGTTTCGAGGTTTTATGGTTAAAATCTACCGCGTTATTATCGATATCACATACCAAGGCAATTTCAACCGAACGCTCTAATTTTCTAACAAATGTACCATCATTACCTCCTACATCAATGAGTCGTTCTGGTTTTAGCGTATTTACCCAAGTATTTATAATGTCTGATTTTTTTACAAAAGCATCATTAGTATAGTTGATTTTATCGTAATAATTTCCCCATTCCGAATGTTCCTTTAGGTCGATTTTTTTTATATAATCGTAAAGGCTTTGAATGATATTAAGTTGCCCTTTTTTAGATAAGGTGGCTTGTTTTGCTTCTCCTTTATAATCTTCGTTGTGCTTATCTTCTAATTTTGCCAATAAATGAATATTAGAATACAAAACAGGACTTAACTTAGTTTTCAACGGTAACATAGAGCTAATCATTTTTACAGGAATACCATCCATAAAATTGCTCAATAATTTTAATTGCTGAGCTCCATGATAATGTGCTAACACTAACGGTCCAAAAAAATGGGTAATGAATTGCTTATAGGCTCTCCAAGGGGAATCCTCAGTATAAAAGTCGAATGATAATGTGTCGATAAATACGGCTCTACCTTTATGGAATGTTATATTAAAAGCAGAAGCATCTTTTAAGGAAAAACCGTGTTCTAAGCTATACTTTTGAAGCTTTAAAGTGAGTAAAGCGGCTTCTTTATACATATTGAAACTCCATTCGTAAGGATACGTAACATATGGAATTTTTTCTGCTTGAATTATTATCTTTTCGGGAGTATTTGAAAGCTCTTCATGCGGAATTAATAAATTATTTTTAAACAAGACGTCATAAAACCCACTATCTGTTAGTGCTTTATATTGTTTAAAATATATAGGATTTATAACTCTTTTTATGTTTCCATTCTCCACAAAAACATAACCAGAAGGATCCCTAAATGAAGAAGGATGCGCGTTTTTAACGTTCACTAGAGTTTCGGTTTTCTGTATCTGAATCCTTAACCTCAATATCATCAAAAACATCATCTTCCATAGGCTTTGCCAACCCTAAAAACAATTTGATCTTATACATTAAATTCTTAGAAAAGAGTACGACTCCCGCAACTGCAGCTATAATAGCTTGTATAATCATAGCTCCTAAACCAGGATCGAAATAAAGTAAATGATGCATTTGGATTCTTTTTAGTAAATATACAAAACTTATAATATTATGATGTAAATAAAAAAGAGAAACACTTTTCAGTATTTCTCTTTTATAAATCTATCAATTAATTTGTAATTACATATTCTTATTACGCTTACGATCTACTTCTTTTAAATAGATTTTACGTATTCTTAAGTGGTTAGGCGTTACTTCTACATACTCATCTTTCTGAATATATTCTAAAGCTTCTTCTAATGAAAACTTAATAGCTGGTACAATCTTAGCTTTATCATCTGCTCCAGAAGAACGTACGTTACTCAACTTTTTAGTTTTAGTAACGTTAACTGTCATATCATCTCCACGAGAGTTTTCACCAATAACCTGACCTTCGTAAATATCTTCACCTGGATCTACAAAAAACTTACCTCTATCTTGTAATTTATCAATAGAGTAAGGAATGGCTTGTCCGTTTTCCATAGATACTAAAGACCCATTTTGACGTTCTGGAATTCCACCTTTTAACGGTTTGTAATCTGTAAAACGGTGTGCCATAATAGCCTCACCTGCAGTTGCAGTTAATAATTGATTACGTAAACCAATAATACCACGAGAAGGTACTATAAATTGACATACCATACGGTCGCCTTTAGCTTCCATACTTATCATTTCACCTTTACGCATCGTAACCATTTCAATAGCTTTACCTGAAACATTTTCTGGCAAATCAATAGTCATTTCTTCAAAAGGCTCACATTTAACTCCATCAATTTCCTTGATGATTACTTGCGGCTGTCCAATTTGAAGTTCATAACCTTCACGACGCATTGTCTCAATTAAAACAGACAAGTGTAATACACCACGGCCAAAAACCATAAATTTATCTGCACTATCTGTTTCTTCAACACGTAATGCTAAATTCTTTTCTAACTCTTTAGTTAAACGGTCTTTAATATGACGAGATGTTACAAATTTTCCGTCTTTACCAAAGAAAGGCGAATCGTTAATAGTAAATAACATGCTCATTGTTGGCTCATCAATAGCAATGGTTTTTAAACCTTCAGGATTTTCAAAATCGGCAACAGTATCACCAATTTCAAAACCTTCTAAACCTACAATAGCACAAATATCTCCCGTTTGTACTTCTTCTACTTTTAAACGTCCTACACCTTCAAATGTATGTAGTTCTTTAATCTTACTTTTTACAATTGAACCATCTCTTTTTACTAATGAGATTTGTTGGTTCACTTTTAAACTACCTCTTGTTAAACGACCAATAGCAATTCTTCCTGTAAATGAAGAAAAATCTAAAGATGTAATTAACATCTGAGTTGTTCCTTCTTCAAATTTTGGTTCAGGGATATGCTCAATGACCATATCTAATAAAGGCTCAATATTTTCAGTTTCATTTTTCCAGTCATCACTCATCCAGTTGTTCTTTGCAGAACCATATACTGTAGGGAAATCTAACTGCCACTCTTCAGCACCAAGTTCAAACATTAAGTCAAAAACTTTCTCATGTACCTCATCTGGTGTACAGTTTTCTTTATCTACTTTATTTACAACCACACAAGGTTTTAAACCTAAGTCAATTGCTTTTTGTAGTACAAAACGCGTTTGAGGCATTGGTCCTTCAAAAGCATCTACTAAAAGTAAAACACCATCAGCCATATTTAATACACGCTCTACTTCTCCGCCAAAATCGGCGTGACCAGGTGTATCAATAACATTGATTTTAGTGTCCTTATATATAACAGAAACGTTTTTAGAGGTAATTGTAATCCCTCTTTCACGTTCTAAATCGTTGTTATCAAGAATTAAGTCCCCTGTGTTTTCGTTCTCACGAAACAATTGACAGTGGTACATAATCTTATCTACCAATGTGGTTTTACCGTGATCGACGTGCGCAATAATTGCAATATTTTTAATCTTAGCCATAACTGATGCTGATTTTTAAGCGTGCAAATGTACGGTTAATTCTGCTTTTTTCGTTAATTAAATGTTATATTTTAATTATCAAGCAATTTGAGTTCATATCTTTAGTTAAATAATTGATTTACAATATAAAGCCTATCTGTAAAAACCAATCGTTAATTAGGCGTTTATAACTGTAGTTTTAAAACCCATTTAAACCTTTAATTATTAACAAATGCAAACCATTAATAAATTCACCAAGTTTATCCCTTACCTCTATTTTTTATCGGTAATTACCTATTGGTTTACTACTATAAATAAAACGGAAGGTATTTCTGCTTATCCTATTTTATTATTTGGAATTCCTTTTTTATGGCAACTTATTACGCCTAATAGGAAGCTAAACTTCTCATTAGGAATTGTTTTTGTTTGCTTATCTTCTTACCTAATACTCGCTTATCTTTTTAACTTACTCAATATTATTCATTGGACAGATACAGCAAGAAAACTACTTTTCTACGGTGGTGTTTTAGTGGTTGGTAATTTTGTAATGTCGCTTTGGATGATACGAAATAGTATAAAAAAAGCATTTTAAATATTAAAAAAAGCCCTGAATTTTATACTCAAAACACAAATAACTAAAAATCTTGGTCCCAACTAAACATTCATAATCGTATCTTTGCACCTTAATTTTAAGTTTAAAGCTTTGATAACAATCCCAAAATTAAAACACACGAAATCCAATAATTTCTTTCTACTTTGTGGCCCTTGTGCTATTGAAGGCGAAGACATGGCACTTCGTATTGCAGAAAAAGTCATAAAAATTACAGACAAACTGGAAATTCCTTACGTTTTTAAAGGTAGTTTTAAAAAAGCGAATCGAAGTAGAATTGATAGTTTTACAGGAATTGGGAATGAAAAAGCTTTAAAAATACTAAGAAAAGTTTCTGAAACTTTTGATGTTCCAACAGTGACAGATATTCATGAAGCATCTGATGCGGCAATGGCAGCAGAATATGTAGATGTATTACAAATTCCTGCATTTTTGGTGCGACAAACCGATTTGGTTGTTGCGGCAGCTAAAACAGGTAAAGTTGTTAATTTAAAGAAAGGACAATTTATGAGTCCTGAAGCCATGAAACACGCTGTACAAAAAGTAAAAGATGCGGGAAACGAAAAAGCATGGATTACAGATAGAGGAACAATGTTTGGCTACCAAGATATGATCGTAGATTTTAGAGGTATTCCAACCATGCGCCAATATGCACCAACAGTTTTAGACGTTACACACTCATTACAACAACCTAATCAAAGTATTGGTGTTACAGGTGGACGACCAGATATGATTGAAACAATTGCTAGAGCTGGCGTTGTAAATAACGTAGATGGACTATTTATTGAAACCCATTTTGATCCTGCAAACGCCAAAAGTGATGGAGCAAATATGTTACATTTAGATAATCTAGAAGGTTTACTAACTAATTTGGTGGCCATTAGAAAAACTATCAATTCATTTTAATTTCATTTTCTAGACATATTTTGTAAGCAATCTTATTTGATTGTGACTATCTCTTTTTTACTCCAAGCTTATGACAATTAACTTTAATAGGGCCTTAATTATTGGGGTTACGCTTTTTTATTCAACCTTAGGTGCACAAACACAAGAAAGTCCAAAATACACGTCTTCTAATAAAGGTAAATTCTTTATAAGTTGGGCCGGAAATAGAGATTCATATTCAAAGTCCGATATAAGGTTTAAGGGAAAGGATTACGACTTTACAATTAAAGATGCTACAGCTAAAGACAAACCTAAAGGCTGGCATGTAGATTATATAAATCCAACACGGATAACTATTCCGCAAACTAATTTTAAGCTCGGGTATTTTATTTCTAATCATTATATGGTTTCATTTGGAATAGACCACATGAAATACGTAATGAACCGAGACAAATACAGAACTGCAGATGGTTATATCAATTTACCTGAAGATGAATTAGGAAGCACCTACAATGGAGTTTACAATAACGAAACCTTATTTGTTTCTTCAGATTTATTAAAATTTGAACACACAAACGGTCTTAATTATGTCTATACTGAATTTGCCCGATACGATGATATATCCTCAATCTTCGGAATTAAAAATACGGATACCTTTCAAATAAATATCACAGAGGGATTGGGTGCAGGTGTGCTTTATCCTAAAACCAATACTACACTTTTACAAAAAGAGAGGTACGATGAGTTTCATGTATCTGGCTATGGTTTATCTGTTAATGTTGGATTAAATTTTACTTTATATAAACACTTTTTTGTTCAATTAGAGGCAAAAGGTGGTTATATAGACATGAATGATATAAGAACCACAAATGATTCTGCAGATAGAGCAGAACAGCACTTTTTATTTTTTCAACGTATAATTGCTTTTGGTGGCATTTTTAGAATATAAATGATACAGGTTAGACAAGCACAAATAAAAGACAGTCTAGAAATTAGATCAATTTTTAGAGATACTATTATTCATGTTAATGCAAAAGATTACTCAGAAAAACAGATTGCTACTTGGGCTTCTGGTGCTGAAGATATTGAACAATGGGAAGAACGCATTAATACACTCTATTTTATTGTTGCTGAAATAGAAAATAACATTGTAGGATTTGCCTATTTAAAAAATGGCAATTATTTAGATGGCCTTTTTGTTCATAAAGATTTTCAACGTCAAGGTATTGGATCAAAATTATTACGAATTGTAGAATCTCAGGTTATGATGAATGATTTTGAAGTTATTAAATCTGATGTAAGTAAAACGGCTTTACCTTTTTTTGACAACAAATATTACGACGTAATCAAAAAGCAAAAGAAGAATTATAAAGGCCTTGTTTTTGAGAATTATTTGGTTGAAAAACTATTTTAACCAAACTAAAATTCTGTAATTATTTTACAAAATCCTTAACTCCTGCTTTAATTTCTATATCAACATAATTAACTCTTGGCACTATTGGACAAGAAAATTTTTCATTGTACACACAAGCTGGATTGTAGGCTTTGTTAAAATCAATTTCTAAAGTATCTCCATCAGGTATTTTTAAATCTAAATAACGCCCCCCTCCATAAGTTGAATCTCCATTGGTCTGATCTAAAAAAGGTAAAAACAAATAATCTTCAAAACCTTCCGTCTGCATTAATTCTTCACCTTGATACACGTTTAATTGAAATGATTGTCCTTTTATTTCAAACATTACAACACCATAAATACGCTCCTTAGAAAGTCTATCATCTGTTGTTTTCATATTAAACCACTCACTATCTGGTGTACGTTTTAATACCGCTTTTACAACAAACGTAGAATCAAATTTAAAAAAGTCTAAACCTTCAAATGTTTTTAAATCTTTTGCTTTTAAGGGAGATTTTGAAGCATCCTTAAACTCTGCATTCATTTTTTTCTGAAATGGCGTTTCGTCAACAATCCTTTTTTTACTTTCAGAACAACCAAACGTAAAGATGACCAAAAAAAACAATACCAAATTCTTCATTTCAAATTAATTTAAACTTCAAAAATACAACATATAGAATTTCATTTTAGTTTTATGAGATATTTAATAGTATACATTTTATAATTATCTACTTTAAATGTAATTTTAAACACTTATGAAAGAATTAGATTTAGACGTTTTAATTATTGGAGCAGGCCCAATAGGAATTGCCTGTGCTTTAGAATGTAAAAGGCGAAACTTAAATTATGTTGTACTTGAGAAAGGTGCTTTAACCAACTCATTATTTAATTATCCGTTAAACATGACCTTTTTTTCAACGTCTGAAAA
This sequence comes from Winogradskyella sp. ECml5-4, assembly GCF_036903175.1. Lineage (NCBI taxonomy): Bacteria > Pseudomonadati > Bacteroidota > Flavobacteriia > Flavobacteriales > Flavobacteriaceae > Winogradskyella > Winogradskyella sp. ECml5-4. The sequence goes on from NZ_JAYJLF010000019.1 coordinate 34,784, forward strand.
ATTGGAAATTGACAACATTCCTTTTATCAGTAACAATCCCAAACCAACACGAAACGAAGCTTTAGAATATTACAGACGTGTTAGTACTTCTAACTTATTAAAGATTCATCTTTATGAAAAGGTAACAGAACTCAACAAAACACCAAACGGGTTTACTATTCAATCTAACAAATCATTATACAATGCTAAAAATGTTATTATAGCGACTGGTTTTTATGACATCCCTAACCTCTTAAATGTAGAAGGTGAAGATTTACCAAAAGTGTTTCATTATTACAAAGAAGCACACCCTTTTTCGCTACAAAACATTGCCATTGTGGGCGCCAGTAACTCATCTGTAGATGCCGCTTTAGAAATTTATAGAAAAGGCGGAAACGTTACCATGATTGTTAGAGGTGATGGCATTGGAGAACGCGTAAAATATTGGGTAAAACCAGATATTTTAAACCGTATTGAAGAAGGAAGTATTAAAGCCTATTTTAATTCTGAAATTAAAAGCATAAAACCTTCCGAAATTATTATAAATACTCCTGAAGGTGAAAAAATAATAGCTAACGATTACGTTATTGCATTAACAGGCTACAGACCCAACTTTGAATTTTTAGAAAACGCTGGAATTGATTTTTCAAAAGATGGCAAATCCATTCCAAATTACAATCCAGAAACCATGGAGTCTAATGTAAAGGGACTTTATTTAGCCGGAGTGATTTGCGGAGGAAAAGAAACCCATAAATGGTTTATTGAAAACTCTAGAATACACGCGAAACGGATTACTAAACATATAGATAAAAACAGATAAATTTAGATTTACCTAAAACACTTATTTTACAGGTTTTATTTCACTGTATTTTATAACATGAGACAGCACAATTTGAGTCTTTGTTTCTCCGTATGTTATAAGCTGATCTATAAAAGCTTCTAAGTGTTTTTGATTTTTTAGAACAACTTCCATTACAATGTTTTCATTTCCTGTAATTCGGTAGCAATTCACAACCTCATCATAAGTTTTAACCTTAACCAAAAACGGTTTTAGCATTCCCATAAATGCACGTAATGTAATTAAAGCTTTGAGTTGATAACCCGCTTCAAAAGGAGACACAAAAGTGGTATAACCTTGAATAATTTCGGCATCCTCCATTTTTTTTATACGCTCAGAAACCGCAGGCGAACTAATACCTACACGTCTTCCGATTTCGGCATTAGACATACGTGCATTTTCTTGCAAGCACTTTAAAATCTTCCAATTTAAATTATCTATATTCATTTAAAGAAACTAAGGTAAAATAACATCAATATTAAAGTAAATATACAAAACGACTTTAAATATTAAAGTTCAATTTCATTTTTAGTGCTTAAATTCGTGTGTATTGCTATTAAAATTATGAGTTACCACCTACCATCGCATTTTTCCGAATTGCCTGTTTACCAAAAGGCTATGGACATTATTGTACTTTCACGAAGTATTTCAACCTACCTCAATCAAGATTTATCATATTTGAATGCTGATGGTTCAGAGGATGAACATATTTATTTTACAGGAGATATTATACAGCAATCTACTAATCTGGCGCCTCAAATTATTAGCGCAGAACAAGAACGTTGTTCTCACAAAAAAAGTAAACATTTAGAAAGTTTAGATCGCCTAACCACTCGGTTATATAGTAATTGTAGGCGGTTAGAAAAATCGAATAGTAATGGAAGGGATTATTTACCTATTCTTAGAGGTGAATTAAAAAAGTTTAGAAAACTAAAGCGTCATTGGATGATGACCTTGTAATGCGCCATAACGCAGCTCTGCTCATGTCCTCTCGGAATTAATTCATCGTTTATATTATTTGCTCTTTATTAGGTGCGCATTACTCATAAAAGCATTTTGGTAGTTCTTTATTCTAGAATTCATATCATCTGCAATAATTACAAACTGACATTTATTAAGACTCTCTGATAATCGTAAAATATGATTATAAGCATTATTTCGACCTAAATAATCGGCATCTTCAATAGCAAATAGCTGAACTTCTCCTAAATGAATTCCATTTAAAAAATAAAGTTTACTCAGACGAGACGGAGTTGCGATTACAATATCTTGCCCATAATACACTTCTGTTTTCTGCTTTTCAATATCGTATTCATCATAAAGCGCATAAATTCTTAAATCTGTGTTTTTGGTAAATCTTTCATACTCCTCCATTAATTTTAGAACATCAGCTTTATCTTTTGCAACAATAATTGCACGCGGAGAATCCTCATAAGCAGCTGCTTTTAATTTATGAATAGCAGTAATTATGAGTGCCGTACTTTTACCACTTCCTTTTGGTGCAATGACATAAGCATCTGATCCCCCTTTTAAAATGGGTAATACTTTTTTCTGAAGCGGATTTGAAGTTTCATAACCAGCGTTTTCTAAAGACTCTTTTAATAAAGGATGTAATTTTTTGAAAGACATGTATGCAATTTTTAATAGTAAATTAAAGATTTACTAATGGCTGCAAAGATACCATTAATGACAGACTTTACAGTCGGCTTTGTCTTGTATTTCTCCAACTAAATGGCCGTCTTCGTTCATTTTAAAACCACAGCAATCCATAAAACCTTGTGCAATCTGTTTTCTTGCACGTTGAATTTGAGATTTCACTGTAGGTAATGATAAGTGTAACTGATTGGCAACCTCTTGTTGTTTTAAACCTTTAATATCGGATAAAAACAAAGGGTCTCTATATTTTTTAGGCAAGCTTTTTATAATACCTCTAAGGCAATCTTGCTCAGAATGCTGATGAGTTTCTGGTTCTGATGCTACTTCTAAATCATCTACAGGAAGTTCTTTTTTACGCTCTCTGAAATAATCTAAAATGGTATATCTAGCAATTGAAAACAACCATGATTTTAGCTTGTCTTCATCTTTTAAAGTATGCAGTTTCGTATGAACTTTAATAAAGGTCTCCTGAAGAATATCTTCTGTAATCACAGAATTCTTAACCTTACTTAAAATAAAGTGTCTTATATCTTCTGCATAAATACCCCAAACATCTTTCGTAGTCATATTCTAAAGTAATTAAAATTAGTTCGGACACAAAACTTTGCATCCGAACTAACACTAATTTAACAATTGCAATTTGTACATGTACAATTATCGCATGTACAGTTTTGACAATTTCCTTTTGAGCAACCTTCACAATTGCAAGTACAATCTTTATTTTTCATGATATCTGTTTTTTATGTTCATATAATAGACGAGATAATCCTAAAAAAGATGCAAAAAAGATGATAATATTTATTAAAGTTGAATTATTTTACCAATATCAATGCATCATGAGCAATTGGAAAATTACAAGAATTGGCTATAAAGCACAAGCTGTTGGCTTCTTTATGTAAACTTAGTGCTAATTCTTTTTGATTAATATCCTTTATAGTCACAACAGGTTTTAATCTTACGGTCTTAAAACTTCCGCTTCCCGAAGCATTCACTTCTAAATCACCTTCAGCACTATCGGTATAAGTTAAAACTTCAATGTTATTTTGAGCACAAACGTATAAATAAGACATCATGTGGCACGATGTTAAAGCAGACAATAATAAATCTTCTGGATTGTATAATGCATCATCACCTCTAAATGGTTTCGCTGCTGAAACGTTTAATGATGTTGCTTTATTAGCTATTGACACTTCATGATTCCGACTGAAAGCTCTAGGGTTTAGCGTGCTTTCACCATCATTGATTTCCCAGTTAACAGTGGCTTTAAAAGTGTGTTTGATAGACATATTATTTTTATTGAATATAAAAAAGCGTTTCATTTTGAAACGCTTTTTTATCTTATTATTATTTATTGAGACTCAAAAACCAGTTTGAGATAAGCGATTCACACACTTTTTGCAAAAGGTAAAAAGTGGCTCTCTGAGATCCCAAAAACCAGTTTGGGATAAGCGATTCGCACACTTTTTACGAAAGGTAAAAAGTGGCTCTCTGCTTACATATTACGTCTATATTGTCCTCCTACTTCAAATAATGCCGAGGTAATTTCTCCCAAGCTACAGACCTTACATACTTCCATTAAAGCTTCAAATATATTTTCGTTGTTTATGGCGCGTTGTTGTAAGTCTTTCAGCAATGCTTTTGTATCGTTTGCTGCATGAAGGTTCGCTAAGGTTTTAATCTGAAACTGCTTCTCTTCTTCCGTTGCTCTAATGACTTCCGCAGGCACAACTGTTGGAGACCCCTTACTACTTAAGAACGTATTTACTCCAATAATTGGGAATTTTCCGTTGTGTTTTAAGGTTTCATAATACAAGCTTTCTTCTTGTATTTTACTACGTTGGTACATGGTTTCCATGGCACCTAAAACACCACCTCTTTCTGTAATTCTGTCGAATTCTAAAAGCACAGCTTCTTCTACTAAATCCGTTAATTCTTCAATAATAAATGAGCCTTGGATTGGATTTTCGTTTTTATTTAATCCTAATTCTTTATTGATAATTAATTGAATTGCCATCGCACGTCTAACCGATTCTTCAGTTGGTGTTGTAATAGCCTCATCATACGCATTAGTGTGTAATGAGTTACAGTTATCATAAATAGCGTATAATGCTTGAAGCGTTGTACGAATATCATTAAAGTCAATTTCTTGAGCGTGTAAACTACGTCCAGACGTTTGAATATGATATTTCAACATTTGTGCTCTTGCATTGGCGCCGTATTTGTGCTTCATGGCTTTTGCCCATATTTTTCTGGCAACACGACCAATTACAGCATATTCTGGATCAATTCCGTTTGAGAAAAAGAATGATAGGTTTGGACCAAACTTATTAATGTCCATACCACGACTTAAATAATATTCCACGTAAGTGAAACCATTAGATAAAGTCAACGCTAATTGCGTAATTGGGTTTGCTCCTGCTTCTGCAATATGATATCCAGAAATTGATACCGAATAGAAGTTACGAACGTTATTCTCTATAAAATACTCTTGAACATCTCCCATTAAACGCAACGCAAATTCTGTAGAGAAAATACATGTGTTTTGTGCTTGATCCTCTTTTAAAATATCTGCCTGAACCGTTCCTCTAACCTGAGCAATGGTATTCTTTTTTATTTCTGCGTAAACGTCTGCTGGCAATACTTGATCACCAGTGACACCTAATAACATTAAGCCTAAACCATTATTCCCTTCTGGTAACTCACCATTATAAGATGGACGTTCTTTGCCTTTATAAAGCTTCGCTATTTTAGCCTCTACTTCTTTTTCCAGTCCATTTTCTTTAATATACAATTCACATTGTTGGTCAATGGCAGCATTCATAAAGAAACCTAATAACATTGGCGCAGGACCATTTATCGTCATACTTACCGAGGTCATTACATTTGCTAAATCGAAACCAGAATACAGTTTTTTAGCATCATCTAAACAACAAATACTAACTCCTGCATTACCAATTTTTCCGTAAATATCCGGTCTTAAATCGGGATCGTTTCCGTAAAGCGTTACACTATCAAAAGCAGTAGATAAACGTTTGGCTGGTAAGCCTGCACTTACATAGTGAAAACGTCTGTTAGTACGTTCTGGTCCGCCTTCTCCTGCAAACATACGCGCAGGATCTTCGCCTGTACGTTTAAAAGGATACAATCCTGAAGTATATGGAAATTCACCTGGTACGTTTTCTTGCAATGTCCAACGTAATAAATCTCCCCAAGCTTGATACTTTGGTAAAGCAACTCGTGGAATTTGTAAATGCGATAACGACTCAGAATGTGTTTCTATTTTTATTTCTTTATCTCTTACCTTAAAGCTATAAATTGGATTTTTGTATTTGTTTACTTTCTCATCCCAACCTGTAATCACTTCCCAATTGTAAGGATCTAAATTTAATTTTACACGGTCGAATTCGCTAACTAAAAGTTTTACAAAATCTTCATTACCGGCATTTTCCGAGATAGATTCTGAAGCAATTCCTGCTTTGTCTAATTTTGGTGTTACTTCTAAAACAGATTCTAATGTTTTATAAATACCGTATAAACGTTGTGCGACTTCAACTTGCGCATCAGCTGTTTTATCGTACGCGCGATTATTCTCAGCAATTTCAGATAAATAGCGTGTTCTTGACGGTGGAATCACAAAAATTTTCTCACTCATTTCCTTAGAAATTTCGAAAGTCGATTTTAATTCTGAGTCTGCCTTTTCAACCAATTTATCCATAATGGCTTTATAAAGCGTATTCATTCCTGGATCGTTGAATTGTGAAGCTATGGTACCATAAACAGGCAAATCGTCTTGATGCACATCCCAAAGATTATTGTTACGCATGTATTGCTTTTTCACATCACGCAACGCATCTAAAGAACCACGTTTATCAAACTTATTAATAGCTACCAAATCTGCAAAATCTAACATATCGATTTTTTCAAGTTGTGTCGCTGCACCAAATTCTGGTGTCATAACGTATAATGCCACGTCTGAATGTTCCATGATTTCAGTATCAGACTGACCAATACCAGACGTTTCTAATATGATTAAATCGTATTCTGCAGCTTTTAAAACTTCAATAGCTTCGTTTACGTATTTTGATAAGGCTAGGTTAGACTGACGTGTTGCTAAACTACGCATATACACTCTTGAGTTGTTAATCGCATTCATACGAATACGATCCCCTAAAAGTGCTCCTCCTGTTTTACGCTTAGAAGGATCCACTGAGACTAAACCAATGGTTTTTTCTGGAAAATCGATTAAAAAACGACGCACTAGCTCATCGACTAAACTGGATTTACCAGCTCCACCTGTTCCTGTGATACCTAAAACTGGTGTTTTAGACGTTTTATTTTTAATATGAATTTTGTCTAATGTCGCTTTTGCAACTTCAGGGAAATTTTCTGCTGAAGAAATGACTCTAGCAATTGCTTTTGGGTTTTTAGTAGGAAGTAGATCTACCTCGTTACTTAGTGTATCTCCTATGGCAAAATCGGATTGTTGTACCAAGTCATTAATCATGCCTTGTAAACCAAGTGCTCTTCCATCATCTGGAGAATAGATTCTGGTAATTCCATAATCCATTAATTCTTTAATTTCTTCAGGGAGAATAACTCCACCTCCACCTCCAAAGATTTTGATATGACCAGCTCCTTTTTCATTGAGCAAATCATACATATATTTAAAATACTCGTTATGACCACCTTGGTAAGAGGTTAATGCAATCGCATTTGCATCTTCTTGAATCGCCGTATTCACAACTTCCTCTACACTTCTATCGTGACCAAGGTGAATGACTTCCACTCCTGTAGATTGAATGATACGACGCATTATATTTATAGCAGCATCATGTCCATCAAAAAGAGATGCGGCTGTTACTATACGTACTTTATATTTTGGTTTATAAGGTGCAACTTGTTCCATTCTTAAAAATCTTGCTTATTTGAGTGGCAAATTTAAGGAATATTCAAAAATCTAAAGCAATAATCATCAATTATCTAAAACTTAAAGAAAGTCAGGTTCACGCGGAATTTTAATTAATTTTAACAATTCATTAAAGATCAATTTTATGCAAAAAATCACATTACTTATTCATTGTGAAGACCAACCCAACATTATTGCATCTGTAACTAATTTTATAGCTACCAATGATGGAAACATCGTTTATATAGACCAACATGTTGATAGAGAACAAAATATCTTCTTTATGCGTTTGGAATGTGAATTTGCATCTAACACATTTGCTCTAGAAAACTTCAAACAGCTTTTCAGTACAACCTTAGCTCAGAAATTTCAACTGAAATGGAAAATTTTCGCTGCTGAAAGAAAACCTAAAATGGCCTTGTTTGTTTCTAAGTACGATCATTGTTTATACGATATTTTAGGACGTTATAATTCTGGAGAATTGTTTCTTGAAATTCCATTCATCCTGAGTAATCATCTCGATTTAAAACCTATAGCAGACAGTTTTAATATTCCGTTTTATCATGTTCCGATAACTGCATCTACAAAAGATGAAGCCGAACAAAAACAATTAGAGCTATTGGAATCACACGCTATTGATTTTATTGTTTTAGCGCGTTATATGCAAATTGTATCTAAAACTTTAATTGATAATTATCCTAATAAAATAATTAATATTCATCATTCCTTTTTACCTGCATTTGTTGGTGCCAAACCTTATCATTCAGCTTATAAACGTGGAGTAAAAATTATAGGAGCAACCAGTCATTATATTACAGAAGTACTAGATGCAGGACCTATTATAGAGCAAGATGTGGCACATGTGTCCCACACGCATTCTATAAAAGATTTAATTGCCAAAGGTAGAGACTTAGAAAAAATCGTTTTATCTAATGCTATTAAGCTTCACACAAAAAGAAAGGTTATGGTATATAACAATAAGACAATTATATTCTCTTAAACACTAAAACACATACATTAAAACAAAAATTAAAGTGACTATTCATATTAACAAGTGTCTATAAATTAAGAACAATTTAGCTTTAAAATTTAAAGCATTTTTACCTATAAGAATTATCTTTACCAACAATTAAAACTACAATCATGATTAAAAGAATTTTTGCCCTACTAATTATTTTCAATTTAACAGCTTGCGCCGAGTTACAACAGGTTGTTGATTCTTTACCACAAGGCACAAGTGATGTTATAGGCAACGCTGATATCGCAGCAGGATTAAGAGAAGCGCTAGACGCAGGTATTGAGAAACAAGTAAGCAAATTAACCGCTGAAGATGGATTCTTTAAAAATGAATTAGTAAAAATAGTTTTACCAGAAGAACTACAGAAAGTAGACAGTGCACTTCGTAAAATAGGATTAAGCAGTTTAGCTGATGAAGGCTTAAAAGTATTAAACAGAGCTGCTGAAGATGCTGTATCGGAAGCTACTCCAATTTTTGTAAATGCCGTAAAAGATATCACTTTTGATGATGCTAAAAATATTCTTTTAGGAGAAGATAATGCGGCAACATCATATTTAACATCAAAAACGCAGACCGAACTTTATAGCAAATTTCAACCTGTTATTAATAATTCGTTTAGTAAAGTTGGAGCAGATAAAATCTGGTCTAATCTAATTACTAAATACAATAGCCTTCCATTAACTAGTGATGTAAACCCGGATTTAACGGATTATGTCACTGGCGAAGCTCTAAAAGGTGTTTATACAATGATTGCTGTTGAAGAAAAAGAAATTAGAACTAAAGTCTCTTCTCGAGGAACGGATTTATTGAAAAAAGTATTTGCTTTACAAGACTAAAACGTTAAAGTCATTATTTTTTGCTACAATTTTCTGTATTTTTAAAAGATAAATCACTAACTTTCAACGACTAACTAATATTTTTTTCGTTGTGGCCCATATTGATAAACTTCTAAATAAAAGGAAAAGGCTAAATCATAAATATAAGCAGCTTATTGAAGATGCTTATAATTTAAGACAAACAGACCACGCATTAAGTGACTTTTCAGAATACAAAGCCACAAAAGTTCTCAATAAACTTAACAAGCTTAAATTTGTTGTTGGAGATGCGAAATTGTACGCTAATTAATTAAAAACCTTAAGTGATTAAACTACATTTAATTATATCCTAATATTAGCATAACATTTAACTTATAAAATATCAGCATCTTTGTAATGCAAAAGATTGAGATAGTAATAATTTTAATTGAAATTATTAATTAAAAGTCGGTATTTAATTAAATACCGACTTTTCTATGTTATAGTATTTTACATTTAATCATATCCTAATATTAACATAACATTCAACCTAAAGAATATCAACATCTTTGCAGTGCAAAAAAGATTAAGTTAGTTAAGTTTTAAAGCAGTTAGTTAGTCAGAAGTCGATATTTAGTTAGGTATCGACTTTTTTATGTTTATTAATGAAGTGTTTGAAAATAGCTATAAGACTTTAGTAAGCGACTACCATACCAAGAGAACAACTCTCCATCTACAATTTTTATCGTTTTTTCTGGAAATTTTGATTGCAACTCCACAACATGAGCTTCTTTAAACGGAAAAGGTTCACTAGAAAGAAAAATCAGATCGGCTTCTTTTAATTTTGGATCATTTAAATCGATTTCAGGATAGCGTTTTTCATTGCTATAACTATTAATAAATCCTGCTTCCGTAATCATAGCATCTATAAAATTGTCTGATGCAGCAACCATCCACGGTTTTTTCCAAATAAAATAAGCCACTTTTAACTTATCTATATCTTGATATTGAAGTTGAAATGCTTCGCGTTCTAATTGAATATTGGCCACTAAAGTTGACGTGGTTCTTTTAATATTAAAAATCTCCCCATACATGGTAATGAGCTCAAAACAATCTTCTAAATTATAAATATCGCTGACGTGAATAGGTGCGATAGCTTCTAGGCTTTCAATAATCTCCTTCGTATTTTCTTCTTTATTGCAAAGAATAATATCTGGACGAAGTGCTTTTATTTTTTCAAGATTAATTTGTTTTGTACCACCAACAACAGCTTTAGATATTCTAAGGTGCTTTGGATGTACACAGAACTTAGTCACACCTACAATTGAAGCTTCCAAACCTAAATCTACCAATAATTCGGTTTGCGAGGGCACTAACGAGATAATTCGTTTGGGTGTTTTTTTGAATTGAATTTCTCGTTTAAGTTGATCTTTCATTTAATTTCACTTTCTAGTCACAGTTTACAAGCTAAAACACACTGAAGACTGTGATTGAGATTATAAACTCAGAATTTCTGACATCTGCAACTGTAATTCTTCAGCTTTTTGAGCTGCAGCTTCTGCAAAATCTCCATCTTGAGATGCATAAATAATGCCTCGAGATGAATTAATTAATAAGCCAATCGATTTATTCATACCATACTTACAAACCTCTTGAAGGTTTCCACCTTGAGCACCAACACCAGGCACCAATAAAAAGCTCTCTGGAATAATTTTTCTAATATCTGCTAAAAACTCAGCTTTAGTGGCACCAACTACGTACATTAAATTTTCAGCATTTTTCCAAGATTTAGACGTTTCTAAAACCTGTTTATACAACTCTACTCCATCGACTGATTTTGTTTGAAAATCAAAAGCTCCTTGATTAGAAGTTAAGGCTAAAAGTATGGTGTGCTTATCTTTAAAAGCTAAAAAAGGTTCAACTGAATCTTTTCCCATATAAGGTGCAACCGTAACACTATCAAACCCTAAGTCCTCTAAAAAAGCTTTAGCATACATGGTGCTTGTATTACCTATATCACCTCGTTTTGCATCTGCAATGGTGTAAATTTCTGGGTGATTTTTATTAAGATAATTGATGGTTTTTTCTAATGCTTGCCATCCTTTTATACCGTATGCTTCGTAAAATGCTGTGTTTGGTTTATAAGCTACGCAAAGATGGTGGGTTGCCTCTATAATTGCTTTATTGAAAGCGAAGATAGGATCCTCTTCTTTTAATAAATGCTTTGGGATTTTATTTAAATCGACATCTAAACCTATGCAGAGAAAGGATTGCTTTTTTTTAATTTGGTCTATAAGCTGTTGTGTGGTCATAGTATAAAAAAAGCCTCAAAAAGAGGCTTCAATTTAAATTACATCATCGTTCGCCTTTAACAACTCAGTGTTTTCAGCTAACATTAATTCGTCTATTATTTTTTGAATATCACCATTAATGATATTTGATAAATCATAAAGGGTTAATCCTATTCTATGATCTGTTACTCGTCCTTGAGGATAATTATAGGTTCTAATCTTAGCAGACCTATCACCAGAACTCACCATACTTTTACGTTTTTCAGAATCGGCAGCTTGTTGTTTTGCTAATTCTAAATCGTATAAACGCGAACGTAATACTTTTAAGGCTTTTTCTAAGTTTTTATGAGATGATTTCTGATCTTGACAACTTACAATCATACCTGTTGGTTCGTGATGTAACTTAATAGCCGAGTACGTTGTATTTACTGACTGACCACCAGGACCTGTTGATGTGGTACGCTCTATACGTACTTCCGTCATGTCTAATTCATAATCAAACTCTTCCGCTTCTGGCAATACCATAACGGTTGCTGCACTTGTATGTACACGACCTTGAGTTTCTGTTTGTGGTACACGTTGCACACGGTGTACACCAGCTTCAAACTTTAATGTTCCGTAAACATCTTCTCCAGAAACTTCAAAAATAATTTCTTTAAAACCACCAGATGTTCCGTCACTCTGACTTACCACATCGACTCTCCAGCCCTTATCACTACAATATTTAGAGTACATTCGGTATAAATCACCTGCAAAAATACTCGCTTCGTCACCACCTGTACCTGCACGTACCTCAACAACAACGTTTTTAGCATCATCAGGATCTTTAGGAATCAACATAAAACGAATCTCCTCTTCAAGTTTATCAATGGTTTCTTTTGATTCTTCAAGTTGCATTTTAGCCATATCTACCATTTCGGCATCAGAACCATCTGCAATAATTTCTTCAGCTTCAGAGATATTATCTAAGGCCTCCTTGTAAACTTCTCCTTTGTCTACAATTAATTTTAAATCCTTGTATTCTTTCATCAGCTTCGTGTAGCGTTGCTGATCTGATATAATATCTGGTTGAATGATAAGATCATTTACCTCATCAAAACGTTGTTTTATTATCTGTATTTTCTCTAACATCTCTCTTCAAAATTGGATTTCAAAAATACGATAAATTATGGATTTTGAAACGTTGGATATCAGGACATTTTAACTTAAAAAAAATAAAACACATAAAACATACGTTATCTATCAAGTATGTATCGATTCCTAGCTATACTTGCATTTTACAGACCGTTTGTGGTTTGGTCTTTTATTGCGAATGCTATTATCGGATTTTTCAATCCTATTATAGCACCAGCCTTAGTAACCAAATTATTTCTTACGATTTTTGCATGGTATTATGTGAGTGAAACCAATAATAAGCGAAAATTAACCTTTTATAAAAATTTAGGTATTTCTACTTTAAAGCTTTTTTCCGTTATATTTATTCTAGACTGCATTTTAACCATTATCTTTCTTACAATATTTAAGGAATTCACTTGATAACAAAATGATATTTGAATTAGACAATGTAGAACTTTACTTTAAAAACAAACGCATTTTAAATGGTATTTACTTAAAAGCTGAAACAGGAAAAGTAACAGCTATTTTAGGTAGAAATGGCTGTGGTAAAAGTTGTTTGCTCAATATTGCTTTTGGGAATTTGAAACCGAAATACAAATTGGTAAGACTAGACAACAAACCGCTTTTAAAGCCTTTATTTTCTACAAAAATTGCCAAATATTTACCACAATATAATTTTATTCCTAGCGAAATGAAGCTTTCATTTGTTTTTAAACTATACGCTATAGACTGGACTATTTTTATTGAAAATTTTGAAGCATTCGCCATCTATAAAAACTCAAAATTTAAAGCTCTATCTGGTGGTGAAAGGCGAATTATTGAAACTTATATTATTTTGAAAGCAAAAAGTAAGATTGTATTTTTAGATGAACCTTTTTCGCATTTGTCTCCATTACATATTGAAACCGTAAAACAACTTATTGAAGAAGAAAAAAAAGAGAAAGCTATTATCATTTCAGATCACATGTATCAACATATCATTACATCTTCTGATATTATATACTTACTAAAAAACGGTACTACAAAGAAAATTGAAAAACTTACAGAGCTTGAAGATTATAAATACTTAAGTGAAGGTAGCCTTAGAAGCTAAACATGTAATACACTCATCTAAGACGAGCCATTTGATTTTATAATATTATCTAAATCTACAACCACACCAACACCTAAAATTTGTTTCCACTGTAACTTTGGACCTTCAATTACAATTTCTTCGTTGGTCATTTCATTGGTTTCAACTTCAACTTTTATATCATCATCGTATCTGATATGCGACCCTAAAGTCGCTTTAACATACCTATTGACTTTCATGTCTAGGTTAAGTTCCCATTCAACATCTATATTTCCAAAACTATTTATATAATCTGTATATAAACGCAATAGACTGGTTATTTTAATATTCTCAAAGACCTCTTCTTCGTACTGGTTGGTCAACAAAATACCCAATTCTTGTCTAACTCTTTTTCCATCTCTAAGGATATTACCATCTAAATCATAAATTGCAGGATCTACACCAAAAGACCCTTTGTCTGCCAAATCTTTATCTAAAACAAATGTGGTTTTTAAGGTAAAAGGCGAAGCATAAAAAGACAAACGTTCTATATGTCTACCATATTCCATTCCCAATCCAAAAAACATATAACCAGGTGCTAAAAATCTTGATATAGGCTCATCTCTATTAGGATAATTATATCCATTAGCTAACTGCGTGTTAAAACTAAACTTTGCCGAATAAAACCAATTACTTTTAGGATCTAATTCTAGGCCTGCATTAGAAATTACCTCAAAAACATCTTCGGTTTTTCTAATGTCTTCAGCTTCTTGCTTGTTTAAACCATAACGCACGTTAAGATTAGAGTTCCAAAACCATTTTTCTTGTTTGTATTTTGCTATTGCTTTTCCTGTTACGATTCCAGAAATAGAGTTTGTTCCTCCCGAATTCCAATTTGTAAACGAAACTTGATTAAGTGTTAAACCTACCTCTTTTTTTGTTCTCCACCCCAACTCTATAGGTTGGTCCTTTTTCTTCTGAAAATACAAAGAATCAGGCTGCGCAAATAGCATGCTAGAACACAACACAAAAATGCTAAAAAGAAACCACGAATAGTTTTTCATGCTTAAAATAAAATTAATATGTAAATGTTCCGTATGTGCTTTTTATAGTCAGTGCCTTTTGATCTGAAGCTTCTACTCTACCTATTATTTTGGCTTCTACATTAAAAGATTTAGAAATCTCAATAATAGTCTTAGCTACTTCTGGTTTTACATACAATTCCATACGATGTCCACAATTAAATACTTGATACATTTCTTTCCAATCTGTTTTAGATTGTTCTTGAATGAGTTTAAATAACGGAGGAACATCAAACATATTATCTTTAATGATATGAAGATTATCTATAAAGTGAAGTATCTTAGTTTGCGCACCACCACTACAATGCACCATCCCATGAATATCATCGCTTGTGTAAGTATTTAAAATTGCTTTTATAATTGGAGCATACGTTCGTGTTGGCGATAGCACCAACTTACCTGCATCTATTGGAGAATTTTCAACAGGATCTGTAAGTTTCGTTTGCCCAGAATATACTAATTCTTCTGGCACTGAAGCATCGTAGCTTTCCGGATACTTTTCGGCTAAATATTTAGAAAACACATCATGTCTTGCCGATGTTAAGCCATTACTTCCCATGCCGCCATTATATTCGGTTTCATAAGTTGCTTGCCCAAAAGATTCTAAACCAACAATAACGTCACCATCAGTAATATTTGCATTATCAATAACATCGCTTCGTTTAATACGAGCCGTTACTGTAGAATCTACAATTATAGTTCTTACTAAATCCCCAACATCTGCAGTTTCACCTCCTGTAGAATGAATAGTAACTCCAAAGGACTTTAAATCTTCTATTAATTCTTCTGTGCCATTAATAATTGCAGATATAACTTCGCCAGGAATTAA
Source organism: Winogradskyella sp. ECml5-4 (assembly GCF_036903175.1). Taxonomy (NCBI): domain Bacteria; kingdom Pseudomonadati; phylum Bacteroidota; class Flavobacteriia; order Flavobacteriales; family Flavobacteriaceae; genus Winogradskyella; species Winogradskyella sp. ECml5-4. The sequence goes on from NZ_JAYJLF010000019.1 coordinate 50,344, forward strand.
GTTCTTATTTCTTCCTATAGTCGAAGACAACATAATATTGTCTGTTGCACCAACACAAAGTAAGTCATCAATATTCATTATTAACGCATCTTGTGCAATGCCTTTCCAAACTGAAATATCTCCGGTTTCTTTCCAGTACATGTAAGCTAAAGACGATTTAGTACCTGCACCATCTGCATGCATAACAAGGCAGTAATCCGCATCATTAGTTAAATAATCTGGAACTATTTTACAGAATGCTTTAGGGAACAAACCTTTATCAATATTCTTTATCGCATTATGAACATCTTCTTTAGATGCTGAAACACCTCTTTGCGCATATCTTTTACTCACCGAATTACTCATAAAACTATTGTATTTAACATTGGTGTTGCAAAAGTAAGAATTGCGTTTAATTATATGGAATGATTAGATTGGAATTAATTACTGTTTTCATTTTTCTGCGTAATGCTTCTTTTTTCTTTTGGCCTCCAAAGTAGATATTAAGGCCTAAACCCATCCTAAAGAGTAAATCATCTGTTTCTCCTTCTATAAATCCGTCGAGTTCATCGGTAAGCATATAATTATACTCTCCAAAGAGTTTTATACCTATACCTTCTCTAAAAATAAACTCAAACCCTAATCCGCCTTGAGCTTTTGTAGCTGTTAGTTTAAAATCATTAGATGCATTATAACCACTTCCGGCATATAAATAAGGCGAAAATTTTGTGTATGGACTGAATAGAAATTCTAAATTTAAATCAAAAGACATAAAACCTTCGTTATAAATATCTTTTATAACAACGTTATATTTATTGTACGTAAAATTAATATTTAGATGACTTGTAATATGATGTTTATAGCCAATTCTAAAATACACATCAAACTCAGATTCTGGATAATCTCCATCTATTATTGCTGAACCAGCTGCTAGATCAACAGCATTGGAACCTCTATAATCAAAAAAAGCATACCTACGATTAATAGATTTCTCACTACGTTCGTCGGTTTCTTGAGAAAATGAAAAATTAAAACTAACAATAGTCATTGCTATGCTTAATACAATAGCATTGATTTTAGGAATCATATACCTCTAATTAGAAGATAAGTCTATTTTCAGTGTAGATTTTTAAGGAGGTGTGCAATATAAAAAAATATTAATGATTTCATCGAAATCAAAAAAAATATAGGAATAAAAAAAAAGGATAAAATCAAATTATTGATTTTATCCTTTTATCTTAATAACTGTGAATACTTAATTTTTAAGATTCAGCTTGTAGTGTAGATTGTATGTTTACAACATCTTCATTAGTCACTTCATTTAAATCATCAGAATTATCTTGTGAAAGAATTAAAGTTGCTCCAACAAGGATAGCTACACTAAGTAGTAACTTTTTCATTTTTACAAATATTGATTAATAGCCCTACAAAAATACAACATAACCGCATTATGGAAATAGCTATTTTGTTTTTTTTAATGCAAAACCACTACCTTTTCGACAACTAGTTTGAAGTCATCGACAAACGACACAAAACAGATTTTGTTCATATCATTTTATACGTAGAACTACGTATATATTAAGCGTAATTTCACATTAACACCAACTTAAATACCTGTAACGTTACTATTTAGTAAACAAAAGTTCTCTGTATTTTGTTAATGGCCACAATTCATCATCTATCATTATTTCTAACTTATCACAATGGTATCTTATCTCTTCAAATAAAGGTTTTACTTTATTACAATACCCATCTGCCTTCTTTTCTATATTAGCTTGTTTATTGTAAACTTTTCGTTCCTCTGTCATTTTAGTTACTAATGAATTAATAGCTTCTATATGCTGTGATATTTCTTCTATTAATGCCATCTGTTCTTTAGCAAAATCTTTAAAACGATCGCCATAAATAGCTTTTAATCCTGTAACATTTTCTATTAAAATATTTTGATATCTAACCGCTGTTGGTACCACATGATTTCTAGCAATATCTCCAACAACTCTACTTTCTATTTGGATATGAAGAATGTAATCTTCCATTTCAATTTCGTAACGCGCTTCGCATTCTACTTTATTCATCACTCCTAAATCATTAAAAAGCTTTAAGGTTGTTTTATCCATTTTTACCTTCAAGGCTTCAGGAGTTGTTTTATTATTGCTTAAGCCACGTTTTTTAGCTTCCTTTTCCCATGCTTCACTATAACCATTACCTTCAAAAAGAATTGCTTTTGACGTTTTTATATATTCTCTCAATACATTGAAAATGGCATCATCCTTTTTCATGTTTTTCTTATCAATCAATTCATCAACTTCAATTTTAAAGTCCATTAATTGTTTAGCAACAATAGTATTTAAAATCGTCATTGGGTTAGCACAGTTAGCCGTAGAACCAACAGCTCTAAATTCAAATTTATTACCTGTAAAAGCAAAAGAAGAGGTTCTATTTCTATCCGTATTATCTAATATTACTTCTGGTATTTTACCAACAACATTAAGTTTTAAGTCGGTTTTCTCCTTTGGTGATAATTTACCTTTAGTAACTGTTTCTAGCTCTTTTAAAACTTTAGTGAGTTGTTCCCCTATAAATACTGAAATTATTGCAGGAGGCGCTTCATTTGCACCCAATCGATGATCGTTACTTGCAGATGCAATGGCAGCCCTTAATAATTCTTCGTGTGTTTGAACCGCTTTTATAGTATTAATAAAAAAGGTTAAAAACTGAAGATTACTCATTGGTGTTTTTCCTGGCGACAACAAATTGACTCCTGTATTTGTACTTAAGCTCCAATTATTATGTTTTCCCGAACCGTTAACACCCGCAAAAGGCTTTTCATGCATTAATACTGTAAAGTTATGACGCTTAGCTATTTTCTGCATAATATCCATAAGCAAAGTATTATGATCTACAGCTAAATTTGCCTCTTCATATATAGGAGCTAATTCAAATTGATTTGGCGCGACTTCATTATGTCTCGTTTTTGCAGGAATACCAAGTAACATACAATGATGTTCTAGATCTCTCATATAAGCTAATGCTCTCGCAGGTATGGTTCCAAAATAATGATCATCTAACTGCTGTCCTTTTGCTGGGTGATGACCAAAAACGGTTCTCCCTGTAAGCAAAATATCGGGTCTTGAAGCTGCTAAAGTACTATCAATTAAAAAATACTCTTGCTCCCAACCTAATGACGCAGATACCTTTTTTACGTTTTTATCAAAATATTTACAAACGGCAACTGCAGCAGTATCAACTGCTTGCAAAGCTCTTAAAAGTGGAGTTTTATAATCTAGTGCCTCACCTGTGTACGATACAAAAACGGTAGGAATACACAAGGTATCATCATATATAAAAGCAGGAGATGTTGGATCCCAAGCAGTATAACCTCGCGCTTCAAATGTATTTCTTATCCCTCCGTTAGGAAAACTAGAAGCATCAGGCTCTTGCTGCACTAGCTGATCACCTCCAAATTTCTCAATTGCAAGCCCATTTCCTATGGTTTCAAAAAAAGCATCGTGTTTTTCTGCCGTAGCTCCTGTTAATGGCTGAAACCAATGCGTATAATGAGTTGCTCCTTTTGAAATAGCCCATTCTTTCATACCTGTAGAAATATGATCTGCTACTAGACGATCTATTTTTGTACCTTTTTCTATAGCCTCTAACACGCTATTTAATGCTGTCTTAGTTAAATATTGTCGCATTGCTGCTTCATTAAATACATTAGACCCAAAAATCTCTGAGCGTCGTTTGTCTATTTTAATCTTTAATGGTTTTCTGTTTATAGATGCTTTTACAGCATGAAATCTTAGTGTTGACATATTAATAAAATTTTAAGGCAAAAATACGAAATATTTAAAATATGCACATATACCCACTTAAAAATAGGGTTGTTGACAATAATTAGAAACATTTTATCTAAAATACCCTATTTTTTTTGACCTAATAAAAAAAAAAGCAATATTTGTATCCTATTTAGATATAAACAAACAATTTATTATGGCAAAAATTAAATTAGAATACATTTGGTTAGATGGCTACTTCCCTACTCAAAACATGAGAAGTAAAACCAAGGTAGAAGAGCACGAAAACTTTAAGGGCACAATTGAAGAGTTAAGTATGTGGTCTTTTGACGGGTCATCAACTAGACAAGCTGAAGGTGGAGCTTCTGACTGTTTATTAAAACCTGTAGCAATTTACCCAGATCCTGATAGAATTAATGGATACTTGGTAATGACAGAAGTTTTAAACGCAGATGGCACACCTCACGTTTCTAATGGTAGAGCAACTATTGATGATGATGACAATGATTTCTGGTTTGGTTTTGAGCAAGAATATTTCATTATGGATTCAAAAACACAATTACCTTTAGGATTCCCTATTGGTGGTTATCCTGCTCCACAAGGTATGTACTACTGCTCTGTTGGTGGAAAAAACACACATGGTAGAGCTTTAGTTGAAGAGCATGCTGATTTATGTATTGATGCTGGTTTAAATTTTGAAGGTATCAACCAAGAAGTTGCTTCTGGTCAGTGGGAATTCCAATTATTTGCTAAAGGTGCCAAAAAAGCAGGTGATGAAATATGGATTGCAAGATATTTATTAGACCGTTTAACGGAAAAGTATGGCTACTATATTGAATACCACCCAAAACCTTTAGGTAAAGATATGGACTGGAATGGTTCTGGTATGCATGCCAACTTCTCTAACGAAGTATTGAGAACATGTGGATCTGAAGAAACTTACGGAAAAATCTGTGAAGCTTTCCGTCCTGTTGTAAAAGAACATATTGAAGTTTATGGTGAATTTAACGACCAACGTTTAACTGGCTTACACGAAACAGCATCTATTAATGATTTTTCTTGGGGAATTTCAGATAGAGGAGCGTCTATTCGTATTCCTATTATTACTGTAGAAAAAGGCTGGAAAGGCTGGTTAGAAGACAGAAGACCGGCTTCTAATGGTGACCCATACAAAATTGCTGGTAGAATTATTAAGACCGTAAAAAGTGCTGATATTTCTTAATTAGTAATGTTATAAATAAAAAAAGCCTGTATTATCTACAGGCTTTTTTTTGTGCTTATTATTTTAAAGCCACATATATAAAAACTAAATAAGCTCCAAACAATAACATCCCTTTTAACCTTCCTATCTCAAAACGTTTTGGAATTATAATCAATGGAATTAAAATGGCCGCAAAACCAATCATCCACCAGATATTAGTTGATAATATTTCTGGAGTTGCCGGATTTACAGCAATTGGTTTAATAACTGCAGTTAAACCCAAAACAGATGCAATATTAAAAATATTAGAACCAATAAGGTTTCCTAACGATAATGCTTTCTCTTTTTTTAATGCCGCAATAACAGAAGCAGCAAGTTCCGGGACACTTGTACCAATAGCTATTACAGTTACAGAAATAGCATAATCACTAATTCCTATAGTCGTAGCCAATTGCTTAGCCCCTTCAACTAACCAATCTGATCCAAAATATAATCCCGCAGCACCAATTAGCAACCACATTACAATTTTAAAGTTTGAAACTACTGCGAGCGCATCATCGACTTCCTCCATGTTTGCTTTAGTCGATTTTCGAGAGCTTTTAATTAAAACAATTAAAAACACAATTAAAGCTATAAATAAAATTGCTCCTTCTATAGCTGTAAGGATATTATCATTCCACAAAAAATAATATAACACAAAGGAAGATAGCATCATCATTGGCCAGTTTAATTTATAGAAATCTTTATCAACTGCCAAAGGAGAAATTATTGCTGTAATACCTAGAACTAACCCAATATTTGCAATGTTAGAACCAATCACATTTCCCAATGCAATGTCAGATACTCCATCTAAAGCAGCCTGTAAACTCACCAACAATTCTGGTGCAGAAGTCGCAAAAGACACAACCGTCATACCTATCACTAGCTTAGACAACTTAAGCTTAAAAGACAAACCAACAGCAGCTCTTACCAAAAAGTCCCCACCAACAACCAACAACGCTAAACCCGCTATTACTAGAAATACACTCATCCCTTATATCTATTATTTATTGACTTAATTTATTAAAAACGCAAAGATAACACTTCATTGTACAGAAACTAAAACTATTTTTTTCGTTAAATAACTACAATTTTAGTTATGTAACTAAAAAAATAGTTATATTTGAATTCAACTAGAAAAATGCACCATACTCCTATGCAAAAACTAACAAATAAAGAAGAAGAGATTATGCACATTTTATGGAAGCTAAACAAAGCTTTTGTCAAAGATGTACTAGCAGAAATAAAAGTAGATAAACCTCATTACAATACACTCTCTACAATTATTAGAAATCTAGAAGAGAAAGGATATGTAAGCTATAATGCCTATGGAAAAACACACCAATACTACCCAATTATATCTAAAGAAGATTACAAAACCAAGTTTATGAATACCGCTATTGAAAACTACTTCAATAGTTCGTATAAAAACGTTGTATCCTTTTTTGCTAAAGAAGAAAAAATTAGTGTTGATGAGCTTAAGGAAATAATTGAGCTAATAGAAAACAAGAAATAATATGGAATATCTTTTAAAAGCCTCCATGGTAATTGCTCTATTTTATTTATGTTTTTTTAGTCTACTAAAGAAAGAAACGTTTTTTCAACACAACAGAGGGTTTTTGTTAATAGGTTTAATAATCGCTTTAGTATTTCCCTTAATAGTAATTCCTGTTTATATCCCCATAACACCCTCAACAATAAGCGAAACTCTATTTGTTCAACCGACAGTTTCAAATTATAACACCTTAAAACCCGCAAACATTTTGGATTGGACAGCTCTTATTCCTATGATATATAGCGTAGGGTTAATGGTCTTTTTAATTCAATTTATATTTCAATTTGGATCATTAGCGCTATTGCTATTTAAAAACCCAAAAACTACAGATAACATTTACACCTATGTTATTGTAGAAAACAAATTATCACCTTTTTCATTTTTCAAATGGATAGTCTACAACCCTAACTCCTATAAATCAGAAGAACTCGATCTCATTCTTACACATGAAAAAGTACATGTTAACCAATGGCACTCCATAGATATTTTATTTACTCAATTAACATGCATTGTATTTTGGTTTAACCCATTGGTATGGTTATACAAAAAAGAAGTAAGACAAAACTTGGAATATATCGCCGATGCTCAAACACAATCAAAATCTAACACAAAAAAAGAATACCAGCACTTATTATTAAAAACAAGTATCGCTAATCACGATATTTTACTAACAAATAATTTTTACAATTCATCAATCAAAAAACGAATTCTTATGTTAAACAAATCACGATCAAACAAAAAAAATCAATTGAAGTACCTTTTAATTCTTCCTCTTTTAGCTGGTTTACTAATGAGTATGAATACGGAAACTGTTTATATTGAAACACAAAACAACAGCATTAAAAACACTAGCACTACTGATTTTATTGACACCAACACCGCTACTAAAAATTCCTTCACAACTGAAAGCATCAAGGTTAAGTTCACGAAAAAGATGACCGACAATCGCTTAAGTGAAATAAAAACATGGTTAAAATCTAAAAATATCACCATGATTATAAAACATATAAAGCGAAACAGTAACAACGAAATTTCGAATCTAAATATTGATTTTATTACAGAAAGCGGCACCACAAATTACCATGTTAAAGACAAAAATGGCATCTCTCCTTTTGAATTTAAAATGGATGATGACGGTAGTTTTGGAGTTGAAGTCGGCCAACCAAATGAGCAAAAGAAAACAACCTTTATAATCGAAGAATTACGTGATAGCTTAGATGTTATAGTTGAAGACTCAACCTATATTGTCACTCAAATACCAAAACACGAAACATATATTAGAAAATTAAATACTAGTGCAGTTTCAGATACTATTTATTTCTCAATGGATTCTTTAGAGATTAAGAATCAAATCAACACAAAACCTGATTTTTATTATGAAGATGGCTCTAAACCCAAAATTATAAGTCAAGAAGTCATCATTCATAACCCAACCAATAAGGCAATTTATAACTCACGTTATGATTCGCAGAATCCAAAACCATTAATAATTGTTAATGGTAAATCTTCTACACCAGAATATTTAAAAACTATCGATGCTAATGCTATTGAAAGCATGACTGTTTTAAAAGGAGAAGACGCACTAGATGCTTATGGTAAAAAAGGAAAGTATGGTGTTATTACTCTAACAACAAAACCTCATCAAACATACAACAACACTGAAATCCAATTTTTAAATGAAAACAACTTTTTATACATTCTAGATGGTAAAGAAATATCTAAATCAGATTTATTAAAAGTATACTCTAAAGAAACGGTTTCAAGTTTAACAGTTTTAAAAGGAAAAGAGGCAAAAGAAAAATATGGTAAAAAAGGTGCCAATGGAGTTGTAGAAGTGATTTCTAAAAACAGCAACAAATTTACTCAGAGTAAAACCATTAAAAAAGATAACCCATGGAAAGTCGTTGGCAAACCAAAAATAAATAGCTTGACTTATATTGACGATGAAGATGCTTCAAAAAATGGATCCATTGCTTATATTTCAAAATCTACACCAGATCAAATTTTAGATTCTCACGTAAATGAACTTAAAAGAATTGGAATCACGGTTAAGTATTCCAAATTAAAACGAAACAAAGAAGGTGAAATTACAAGTATAAAAATTAGCCTCGAAGATAAAAACGGATATAAAAGTAGTGCGACCTGGAAAACAACTGATGGTATTCCGAATATAGAATTTGGAAAATCAGAAGGTTCATTAATAGCGAGAACTCGATAGAAAAGCCATAAACATGAAAAAAGCCAAACTATTTAAATACAGTTTGGCTTTTTTTTTATTGAAGTAATATTATACGTTAATCAACAATAATTTTCTTGATTACAGAACGATTTTCACTTGTAAACTTCAATAGATACATGCCAGACGTAACATCTAAATCTATATAATCTGCAACAAATTGCGATTGCTTTAGACGTTTTCCGTCTACAGAATAGACTTCAACTTCTGCATTAACAGTTAACCCAGAAATATAAACACGCCCTGTTGTAGGATTTGGAAACACACGAACATTAAGTTCTGTATCATCATTTACACTTAAAGGTTGGCTCCAATTTTCGCCAATCATATTTCCCCAAATATATTCTACCATATCTGGCTGATCTATAAAAGGGTTCCTATTTTTCTGCCAATTGTAAACCACATTGTTTCTATTCATTTCAAAATCATCAGGCGGATCATTTCTATGCCAATCTAACAAGGTTGCCAAATCTCCAAATTCACCAACATTACCATCAGGAAAACCATTTACTATTTCTAAACCATTGTAACGAACAGCCATATAAAATACGCTTCTTGCCACATCACCTTTAAATTTCCCTAAGGTACCAACTGGTCCATTATATTCACCATAAAACTGATTATTTCTACTACTATTCTCTGGTCCATCAGCAGCTCGTAAAGCGTGTGCATCAGAGTTTCCATGACGTAAAGAATCGGCTTTAGTTGTCCAATAGATATCAATACCATCTGCAATTTCATCCTCTTCTATACTATCAAATCCACCTCGAGATCTAGGAAATGTATGCTCTCTATTCCATTTACCTGTACTCAAAGAACTTGTTTGGTAATCTAATTTTGATCTTCCTTCTTCCAAATACACCAACCAAACCTGATTGCTGTTTTCTGGATTTTGATCTGCTTCTTTTAAAATATCAATAACATCTGTATACGTCTGTGCTCTAACTGTACTTGGATCTGCAATTATATCCTGCATTGCCTGTCTTAACGCAACATCTGCCAACCCGTCTAAGCTATCATAATAGCCATCTGGCTGTGTACTTTGTACCATACCATAAGTAGGCTCCAATGGTGTTCCCCATGCTGCAACGGTATAGTCATTATCTACTACCCTAACCTCAACAGCTCCGTTAGATGCCACTATAGGCTCTACTAAATCTAAAAATCTAATTTTTAAAACCTCATCACCTTCATCATCAGTATCATCAACTAATGTAATAGTTGTGCTTGTTGTATTTTCACCAGATAAAATAGTAAGATCCGTGTTTCCGGTATAATCTGATGTATTAAATCCATCATTATCTAAACTAATAGTAAAATTAAGATCTGAAGTCACATTGGTTTCAGCAGTAAATGTTATATCAAAAGTAGCACCTTCATCATATTGCGTTTCTGCAATTGAAATTTCAATAGGGTTGATAGAAATACCTGAACCATCATTTTCTCTTCGAGGGGTTGGAGGCTCTGCAGAAAAGGTTACACTGCCCATACCATCTACAAAACGCTGAATTGATTTAGGATTTGCATTAGTTCCATTATCATTATGCTGTATAGTTTGCCCTAACTTGGTTAATAAACCTGTTGCATCTGAATCATTAGTACCATAAACCATTGCATCAATTAAATTGGTTTGAGACGCCACTGTTTCCTCTGGAAAATCATTTATCGAAGCTTGATAAATACCCACTGCATCTGGCCCATTTTGTATTACATTTTCTGCCATTAACGACTGCGGAAAAGGAGAAACATTTGTACTACCAACAACTAATAAACCATTAATATCTGTTGTTAGACCATTTAAATCATATACAAAATAACTAGCATCGCCACCACTACTAGAGCCATTAAAAAACACCAATATATAACCATCTGTTGAAAAATTGGGTGTTGCCGATTTTAATTCAATAAACTCATGAGTATCTATACTAGGAGTATCCGCATCTAACTCATTAATAACCAAAATTTGAGACCAACTAAATCCCGAAATCAATAGTAATACTATAAAAGTAATTTTTTTCATCGCTTTATTTTTCACAAAGATAGTTTATTATTAAATCTAAATGTTAAATGCCTATTAATTACAAAAAACACCTTAAATAAAACATGAAATTTATCATAAAATAAATTTCGAAAAAAGATGAATTCTTAAAATTGAGCCCTTATAAAGACCAAAGCCCTCTACGATTTCGAAAAGCACTCCAAAAAAGCCCTACAAAAGTTACAATATAAAAACACAAAAACCACTTTATGTATTAAATTAAAACTTAAACTAAGACAAGTCACATAATATTATAACAATTATTATCTTTTTAGTTATAATTTAGAATTCAAATTTGTCGATTTACACAAAAACATTTGGAACATAATGAGTTGAAAATATATATTGAAAACTCAATCAAACAAACAAATCATTTTATTAACCCTAAAAACCAAAAAACTATGATGACATTAGCAAAACTGATTATTGAAATTATATTAGCAATATTTTAAAACCGACCAAAACAAAACCACCAATCAAAAACAAGTAAGACTTAGTTCTAGAATAAGTTTTACTATTTTTGCTAAAGATTTATTATTCAACCTCTAATGAAAAACAAAATCTTTAGAATTCTGGCTCAACTAAACAAAGCCATACTTCCATCTTACTCCAAAAAACAATTAGACCTTAGCAAAGCTTCTAAGCTACAACTTGCCATAATAGCTTGGCGTGTTTATGTAACTAAAAATGCACTTAGTTAATTAAAGACTTAGTGTTTGCCTATTTGAATTAAAAATCCATACCATTTATTGCACTACGCAATACAAGCTTTATAGTCATTTCATTAGCTCTTAAGTTAAAGAAAGGCTATTACAATAATGTTCTAAAACTTTCCAATTTTATGAGAAATTTAAGACTGTAAATTTCATCAAACTATTGCATGGTCTTATATTTAGTACATTAACCTTAAAAATAAAAAACAATGAAAACATTATATGAAGCAACCACAAAAGCAGAAGGAGGCAGAACCGGACACATCACATCAGAAGACGGTACTCTAGATCATAATTTATCGGTACCTAAATCTATGGGAGGTGACGGTGGAAATGGCACAAACCCAGAACAACTTTTTGGTGCTGCCTATGCAGCATGTTTTGGTGGCGCATTGCAATCTGTTGCTAAAAACGAAGGTATTAAAATTGATGATGACGCATTAAGTGTCACAGCTATTATTGGCTTTTGTAAAGATGAAGATGGCTTTTTCTTAGAAGCGACTTTAGATTGTTACATCCCTGGAGTTGATTTAGAAACTGGTGAAGATTTGGTAGAAAAAGCACATGAAGTCTGTCCGTTTAGCAAAGCTACACGCGATAATATTACAGTAACCTTGAATTTATTACTAGACGAATAAGGCTCAGCTATTTTTAGCTCGCCAATAATCTAATTAATAAACCACGTTTATCGTTATGATTTGCGTGGTTTTCGTGTTTAATGGAGTAAATTTTCTGCAAATAAAAAAAACCAACACTCTCAAAAATCGTTTGAAAGTATTGGTTTTAGTAGTGACCTCGACAGGATTCAAACCTGTAACCTCTTGAGCCGTAATCAAGTGCGCTATTCAGTTGCGCCACGAGGCCTTTTTAAGTGGGTGCAAATATAATACATTTATTAAATGATTGCCAAACTATTTATTTCAAATTTTTAAATTACTATTTTTGAAGTATGATTTCTAAAGAACTACTCCAACCTTTTAATTACTTATTCGATTCAGAAATAATCGATAGTATAGCCAATGTTGCGTTTCTTAAAACCTTTAAAAAAGCGGATATTATTATAGACATAGGTCAAGATTTAAATTTTATTCCGCTTCTAATTAAAGGTAATATTAAAGTTTTACGAGAAGACAACGATGGTGATGAACTTTTATTATACGTTTTAGAAACGGGAGATACTTGCGCCATGTCATTAACCTGTTGCATGGTTAAGTCTGTAAGTAAAATACGTGCCATTGCTGATGATGATGCCACTGTAATAATGATTCCTATAGAATACATGAAACTATGGTTTAGTTCTAATGAGAGTTGGAGAAATTTTATCTTACAAAGCTATCAAATTCGTTTTGACGAAATGTTAGAGACCATTGACACACTCGCCTTTATGAAAATGGACGAGCGCTTATTTAAATACCTTACAGATCAGGTAAAGCTATCTGCTTCTACACATTTAGAAATGACACATCAAGAAATTGCAGAAGACTTAAATACATCTAGAGTCGTAATTTCAAGACTATTAAAACAACTCGAAAGAGAGAAAAAAATAGAACTTGGTAGAAACAAGATTAGTGTTTTAGAATTTTAGTCACATTTATTACATTACCTAAATAACAGAACTTTATTTTTGTCTTATAATTAATTTTATGGAATATATTTTACAACCTTGGCCTTGGTATGTCTCAGGTCCATGCATTGCTATTGTCATGTTTCTTCTCCTCTATTTTGGAAGAACATTTGGCATGTCCTCCAATCTCAGAACCTTATGTGCTATTGGTGGCGCAGGCAAACGTGTAGCGTTTTTTAAATTTGACTGGAAAAGTCAACGATGGAATCTCGTCGTTGTACTTGGTGCTATTTTTGGTGGTTTTATTGCACATTATTTTTTATCAAATCCTATACACATGGATCTTAGTGAAGCAACAGTTAAAGATTTAACAGCATTAGGTTTTAATGATATAGGACAAAGTTTATTACCACCAGAACTATTTAGTTGGAATTCCGTTTTTAGTCTAAAGGGAATTCTAATACTTATCGTTGGAGGTTTTCTTGTTGGGTTTGGTACACGCTATGCAGGCGGCTGTACTTCTGGCCATGCCATAACAGGCCTAAGTAGCTTACAATTACCTTCACTCATTGCTGTTATTGGCTTCTTTATTGGCGGTTTAATTATGATTCACCTTGTTTATCCAATACTCTTTTAATTATGGGAAAATATATCAAATTCTTTATTGTCGGAATATTCTTTGGAATAGTACTCGTTAAATCAGAAGCAGTTTCATGGTATCGTATTTTCGAAATGTTTAAATTTCAATCCTTCCATATGTATGGCATTATTGGAACAGCTGTTGGAACAGGAATTCTACTACTATTACTTTCTAAAAAAAACAACGTAAAAACCATTAAAGGTACAACCTTAAACGTCCCTTTAAAAGAACGTGGCTTTACACGTTATATCATTGGCGGAACTATATTTGGCTTAGGTTGGGCTTTATGTGGTGCCTGTCCTGGACCAATGTATATTTTGTTAGGTACAGGAGCTTTTTCTATTATAATTGTCATTATCGCAGCATTATTAGGTACTTACACCTATGGATTACTAAAAAACAAACTTCCACATTAATATGGAATTAATTGAAATACTAGGCTATATAGGTGCTTTAATTGTTGGACTTGTTTTAGGTCTTATAGGCGGAGGCGGTTCTATTTTAACCGTTCCTATTTTAGTATACTTTTTAGGATTTAGTCCAATCGTTGCTACAGGCTATTCGCTTTTTGTTGTAGGCAGCACCGCATTAGTAGGAACCATACGAAACATCAAAAAAAATACAATAGATTTTAAAACAGCTATAGTATTTGCAATTCCTTCAATAATTACGGTTTTTATGGTGAGAAGTTTGGTTATACCAAATTTACCCGAAGTCATATTTTCTATTGGAAACTTTAAACTTACTAATTCACTTTTCATCATGTTGCTATTTGCCATCATTATGCTTTTAGCTGGTTGGTCAATGATTAAATCTAAAACCATTAATAGCGACAATGTCATTAAAACATTTGACAACACCCATTATTTTGCCATTGGTACTCAAGCCATAGGTATTGGAGCTTTAGCAGGTTTAGTTGGTGCTGGAGGCGGATTCTTAATTGTCCCTGCACTAGTGCTATTGGTAAAACTCCCTATAAAAAAAGCCATTAGTACGTCATTATTTATAATCGCCATACAATCGCTTATAGGCTTTTTAGGAGATTTAAAAACGTTACAAATTGATTGGCAATTTCTAATCACGTTTACTGGAATCTCAATTGCTGGGATTTTTATAGGATTAGCACTTTCTAAAAAAATCAGTGCAAAAGGATTAAAACGAGGATTTGGCTATTTCACCATATTTATGGCCATTTATATTATATTCAAGGAGCTCTTTTAACAGACTTTGTGATAATTATCACATTTCAAAAAATGAAGTTTCGTAAATTTGCAATACAAACAAATAAAGAATGAAAATAGAACAATTATATACAGGCTGTTTAGCACAAGGTGCTTATTATGTTGAATCTGAAGGTGAAGTTGCTATAATTGATCCGCTTAGAGAAATCCAACAATATGTTGATAAAGCCAAAGCTAATAACGCCAAAATTAAATATATTTTAGAAACGCATTTCCATGCTGATTTTGTATCGGGACATGTAGATTTAGCCAATAAGACTGGTGCAACTATTGTTTTTGGACCAGGGGCTACTACAAAATATGACATCCATTCTGCTAAAGATGGAGAGGAACTAAAAATTGGAAACATAACTATTAAAGTCTTGCATACACCAGGACACACTTTAGAATCTGCAACCTATTTATTAATTGATGAAAACGGAAAAAATCACGCTATTTTTTCTGGAGACACACTATTTTTAGGCGATGTTGGAAGACCTGATTTAGCTATTAAATCTGATTTAACTAAAGAAGATCTAGCTGGAATGTTATTTGATTCTCTTCGAAATAAAATTATGCCTTTAGCCGATGACATTATTGTTTATCCTGCTCATGGAGCAGGCTCTGCTTGTGGAAAAAACCTAAGCAAAGAAACTGTTGGTGTTTTAGGAGAACAGAAAAAAACAAACTATGCTTTACGTGCAGATATGACTAAAGCTGAATTT
Source organism: Winogradskyella sp. ECml5-4 (assembly GCF_036903175.1). NCBI lineage: Bacteria > Pseudomonadati > Bacteroidota > Flavobacteriia > Flavobacteriales > Flavobacteriaceae > Winogradskyella > Winogradskyella sp. ECml5-4. Next base: position 66,048 of record NZ_JAYJLF010000019.1, read on the forward strand.
GTAAAAGAAGTGCTTGATGGTATTGCACCACCACCACAGTATTTTGCAAAAAATGCTATGATGAACAAAATGGGTTATGATGCTTTTGAAACCGTTTTAAAAACGGGTGATGTGGCACTTAATTCTGATGAATTTGAAGCTATGGCCAATCACGAATCTGCTTTAGTATTAGATGTACGACCACAATCCGATTTTATAAAAGGCCATATTCCAAATTCTATTTTTATTGGACTTAATGGGCAGTTTGCCCCTTGGGTTGGCGCCTTAATTAAGGATATTAAACAGCCAATAGTATTAGTTGTTCCTGAAGGCAAATCTGCAGAGGCCGTGACAAGACTTTCTCGTGTTGGTTATGATAATACATTAGGCTATCTTAAAGGTGGCTTAGACGCATGGAAACAAGCAGGAAAAGAAGTAGAAACATTAGATTCTGTTTCTGTTGAAGAATTTGCAAAAAGAGCAAAAGCAAATCCCATAAACATCTTAGATGTTCGTAAAGATGGAGAATACCAATCGTCTCATATTATAGATGCACAACATTTATCATTAGATTTTATTAATGAAAAGATGAACGAAGTAAGTAAAGATAAAACCTATTACGTACACTGCGCAGGAGGTTACCGTTCTGTTATTGCTGCATCTATTTTAAAAGCCAGAGGCTATGATAAACTTATAGATGTTGATGGCGGCTATAATGCAATTAAAGAAACGGATATAAAGACAACCGATTTTGTTTGTCCTTCAACTTTATAAAGTCAAAAATTATGAAAAACACACTTAAAATACAAAACTTAAAATGTGGTGGCTGTGCTAATACTATAGTAACACAGTTATCTAAACTCGACGGTATTTCTGAAGTTGTTGTAGATAATGACACAGACGAAGTAAGCTTTCTTGCGTCAACAGAAAACGACATAGAAGCTGTAATAAGTAAATTATCTCATCTAGGTTATCCCATTCTAGGAGATGCAAACTCTTTACCTAAAAAAGCGAAATCTTTTGTGAGTTGCGCTGTAGGCAGAATGTCTAAATAAGATCAATAATTCTACATTACAAATAAGAATTACAAATAAAAAATCCCACTTTGAAGTGGGATTTTTTATTAAACTATTTCAGCACTGAGTCCTGCTTGTAAAAGCTTGGAACATCGTGGCTCTAAATCTTCATAAGAGCCCGTTTTTACAGTACACTTCCCTTTATAATGCACTAACAAAGCACATTGTTCTGCTTGTTCTGGCATATGATCGCAAGCGTAAATAAGGGTGTCAATAACATGGTCAAATGTATTTACATCATCATTAAACAATACGATTTCATTTTGTTTTAATTCTTCTTCTTGCAGAAGTAGCTCTACGGCATGTTTTTCTTTTGTCATAGTGGATATCTTTTTAAGTGCTTCTAGAGTACTCAATGTGACAGGCTCTATTTTTAATTACTACTAATTTATAAATTTTAACGAAACCCACTGCCCTTTTTGTATAGTTTCCTCCAATTTTAACATCTGCTTATTGCATTCTGCTTCAATTATTGGAATATCTTCTTGGTAAAAACCACTTAAAAATAGTGTTCCGTTAGGATTTAAACACTTAGCATAACTTGCTATATCTGCTAACAAAATATTCCTATTAATATTAGCAATGATACTATCGTATTGTTTTCCTTCTAGTAAAGCTACATCACCTTCATAAACCGAAATATGCTTACAATTATTTCGATTGACATTTTCTAAACTATTCAAATAGCACCAATTATCAATATCAATAGCATCGAGTTTAGTTGCTCCTACTTTTTCTGCTAAGATTGCCAAAACACCAGTTCCGCAACCCATATCTAAAACAGTCTTATTCTTAAAATCATTTTTCAAGATATGCTGAATCATCATATGAGTCGTTTCATGATGCCCAGTACCAAAACTCATTTTAGGCTCAATAATTAAATCGTATTTTGTGTTTGGTTTGTCATGAAAAGGTGCTCTAACAGAGCATACATCATCAACTATAATTGGGTTAAAATTCTTTTCCCATTCTTCGTTCCAATTCGTTTGCTCTATTTCCTCTGAAGTATAAGAGATTTCAAACTCATCTGATTTTAAAACGTAAACATCGTCTAAAATAGTTTCACTCCACTCCTCTTTTTGAATGTAAGCCGTAACCCCGTCTTCGGATTCTACAAAACTTTCAAAACCAGCATAACCTAATTCTGCTATTAAAATCTCAACTGCAGGTTGTAAAGGACTTACCTTAAATGTATAACCTAAATATATTTCAGACATTTATTTCTTTTTTTTACAAATTTACTAATCATTAATTTAGTTACTATTACTTTTGTTGCAAATTAAAATATTATGAACAAATATATTGTTGCTATTCTTTTTTTGGTTTTTTCTCAAATATCTATTGCCCAAGACAATAATGATATAAAACTATCTGCACTACCTTATTATAGTTATGGTAAAGGTTTAGGCATTACCTCTCCTGACAGTATTTTTAAATTAAATATTCGTTTTAGAATGCAAAACCGATTTACCTATTTAAATAACGACGATGAAGATAATGGATACGAAGCCATGATTAGACGTCTACGTTTACGTTTTGATGGTTATGTTGGGGATCCTAGTATAATTTATGTCATTCAATTATCATTCTCTCCAAATGATGTAGGAGCAATTGAAGACGGCGACAACCTTAATATAATTAGAGATGCAATTGTATTTTACAGACCTGATGAGCATTGGAATATTGGTTTTGGACAAACCAAACTCCCAGGAAACAGGCAGCGTATAAATTCCTCTGGTGCTTTACAGCTTACAGATCGCTCAATAAACAATTCCCGCTTTAATATTGATAGAGACTTTGGACTACAGGTCTATTATTTAAATGAATTAGAACATAAATTTTCGTACAACATTAAAACCGCCATAAGTACTGGTGAAGGTAGAAATTGGACCAAAGAACCTGATACTGGATTAGCTTTTACAGGCCGTTTAGAACTGTTTCCTTTTGGAGCTTTTAAAAGTAACGGAACATTATTTGAAGGCGACTTAAAACGCGAAAAAACGCCTAAACTAATGCTTTCTGGCGTTTATCATTACAATGATGATGCACGAAGAACTCGTGGTACTATTGGAGATGATTTATTTGAAAAACGCGACATACAGTCCCTATTTTTAGATGCCATTGTAAAATACAATGGTTGGGCGTTTCAAACGGCTTATATGAATAGAACAACTGATGATGCTATAACCATTAACCCAGATGATGCTTCAGAATCAAGATATGTTTTTGCTGGTAGTGGTTTTGACACACAATTAAGTTACCTTTTTAAAAGTAATTACGAGCTTGTAGGACGCTTTTCTTACCAAGAACCACATAAAGACATTGAAATGTTAACACCACAAACCAACCAATATAGTTTAGGAATAACTAAATATATTTGGGAACACGCATTAAAATTACAAGCAGAAATTACCAACAGTGAACTAAACTATTTTGATTCTAGTAAAGCCAATGATTGGTATTTACGATTTCAAGTAGAAATTGGTATTTAACTCTTGATATAACAATAGTTTTAAGCGTTTCTTTAAACGCAAAAAAAAAGTCCTTAAATAACGGGTTGTATTCCATTATTTAAGGACTTTTATTATGAGTCGTACTAAACGATATTTAGAAGGCGTTTACAATTGCATAAAAGTCTTCTGCTTTAAGCGCTGCACCACCAATTAATCCACCATCAACATCTGGTTTAGAAAAAATCTCTTTAGCATTTGCTGGTTTCACACTTCCGCCATATAATATTGAAACAGAATCTGCAACGTCGTTTCCATATTTATCTGCCAAAGTTTTTCTAATGAAAGCATGCATATCTTGAGCTTGCTCTGGACTCGCTGTTTCACCTGTTCCAATGGCCCAAACGGGTTCGTAAGCTAAAACAATGCTTTTAAAAGCATCTGCACCTAAATGAAACAATGCGTTTTTAATTTGCCCCTCCACAACAGCTTCTTCATTTCCGGCTTTTCTATCTGCTAATTCTTCTCCAAAACAGAAAATAACGCGCATATCATTTGCTAAAGCCGCGTCTACTTTTTTAGCTAATGATTCATCCGTTTCGTTGTAATATGCTCTACGTTCACTATGCCCAAGAATTACTGTTTTAATTCCGATACTCTTTAACATACTAGCACTAACCTCACCTGTGTAAGCTCCGTTTTCTGCAAAATGCATATTCTGAGCAATAACCTCTATAGGTTCTTGGCGTAAAGATTCAAACGCTTGCCATAAATTTGTAAACGTTGGTGCAATCATTACCTCAGCATCTGATGTTTGATTTTGCTTTAACAAATCTGTTATTAACAGTTCTGTTTGAGGTAAATCATTATTCATTTTCCAGTTTCCGGCTACAATATGTTTTCTCATAATATAAGTGAATTGATTTTTTAATTTTAATGCACAAAAATAACACAATAAAGGTGAAAGTAAATTGACAATTATCAGTATTTCATTAAGATAACTTTACTCTAGGATCTAACCAAGCATAAATAATATCTACAAAAATATTAATGGTTATAAAAATGATGGCTATCACTAAAACAGCTCCCATTATTACAGGTAAATCTAAAGTGTTTAATGCATTTACAATTTCTTTACCTAAACCATTCCATCCAAAAATGTACTCTACAAAAACAGCTCCTGCCAACATAGACGCAAACCATCCTGAAATAGCTGTAACTACAGGATTTAACGCATTTTTAACTGCATGATTTTTTATCACCTGAAACTCACTTAAACCTTTAGCTCTTGCTGTTCTAATATAATCTTGATTTAAGACTTCTAATAATGAATTCCGCATCAACTGAATCACTACGGCCAATGGCCTAATTCCTAAAACAATGGCTGGAAGTATTAAATTTTTCCATTTAATGGTCATTTTCTCACCAAAATCATCAAGTTCGTATAAGCTTCCTGTCATCTCTAAATTGGTGTACTTATGTAGTACAAAACCAAACAACCAAGCGAACAAAATAGCGCTAAAAAATGATGGCACACTCATACCAAACGTGCTTAATATTTGAATGGACTTATCGATCCAAGTATCTTTGTACAATGCTGAAATGATACCAAAAACAACACCTAAAATAATCGCAATAACAATAGCTGAAATTGCTAAAACAAACGTATTTGGAATAGTTTCCCCAATTACTTGAGTTACTTTTTTGCCTTGCTTGGTAAAAGATTCTCTTAAATAAGGTGCTTTTACAACCGTAGTTGTATTACCTAAAGTAAAAAGCGTTGTTGCAGTATATTTATTAGGACTCAAATAAGTATAATCTTTTGGTGTATTTGAATGAAATGAAATGGGCGACAAATCATTTAAATAATATAAAAACTGAGTTCCTATAGGTTTATCAAAGCCATATTTTTGTTTTACCGCTTGTACTTGTTCTGCCGTTTGATTTTGACCTAACATCATCTTAGCAGGATCGCCAGGTAAAATTGTAAATAAAAAGAAAATGACAGTTATAACGCCAATTAAGGTGATACATGCGTAGCCAATTTTATGAAATAAATACTTTATCAAAAACAGATTCTTTTTTTAATTTCAAAATCTAACTATTGAAAACTATTACACAAAGAATATCTAAAGTTTTTCAAAAATTATTTTAGTTAGCATTTAACACCAATCTCAAATTCACGTTAATATTATTAACCACACAAAGGTTACAAACTACAATTCAATAGCTTCAATATCATTCCAATGTGCCTTGTTTACCACTGTTCCACTATTTAAAATAATGACACCTGGATTTGCCCTAACGATAGTTTTTACAACTTTCTCGTCACATAAGTAAAATTCAAAATTAAGATTGTAATCTTTTTTTAGTTGTGCTTTATCTGCAGAGCCAGAAGATGTTAAACCAATTACAGTATACCCTTTTTTCATCGCTTCGTCTGTAAACGATTTTAACTTTGCTACACCTTCAGCTTCACCTTTAGTAACATTATACATCGTAATCATTATTAACTTTTCTTTTTCTAAGAAATATTGGGTTAAATCTTCATCATCAGATTCTATAGATAAATCCTGAATTGGAGGCACATAACCTTCATCAATAACTTTAGTTTCTACACCTACATACTCACCGTCTACTTTTGGATAACTTCCATTGGTTACAAATTGTTGCTCTTCGCCATTAACATTAAATGTCCATGTATATTCTGTAATTGCTTTTGGTGCACCTTCTGGAGTCACCATTTGTTCCGGTAAATTTTTACCAATCGCATAAGCTCTAAAATCTATTGATGGTAAATGCATTAAAACGTGATAACCAAACCAAAGTGACAATACAAAACTTAATAGAGCAATTATAGTTGTTGGCAATTTTGTAAAAATAGGTTTAATGTGTTTTATACCTACAAATAGAATTAAAACAAGCACTAACAGAATCACATCTTTAGTAAAACTTTCCCATGGTGTTAGTTTTAAAGCATCACCAAAGCAACCACAATCTTTTACTTTGTCGAAATAAGCAGAATAAAAAGTTAAAAATGTAAAAAAGATAATCATTAACAATAAACTCCACACCGTAAATTTTGGTTTATAGCCTATTAATAGAAAAACGCCTAAAACAACCTCAAACACTACGACAATAACAGAAATCCCTAAAGCATAAGGAATTAAAAATTCAATATTTAAAACATCTGAGCCAAAGTACTCTTCAAGTTTGTATGAAAATCCGAGTGGATCATTCAATTTTATAAATCCAGAAATAATGAATAATATTCCGGTGAATATTCTGCTAAGGTTTACTATGTATTTCATATGCTTATTGTATTCCTTTTGTTCACTAAGAGTCGTCTAAGTGACATTAAATATATGTTATTTTAATAGATTCCTGTCTTTACAGGAACAACAAGTTAATTACCTTCGTTTAAATGAATTAAAGCAAAAACCGCATAATTTATCATATCTTGATAATTCGCATCAATCCCTTCACTAACAATTGTTTTTCCGGCATTATCTTCAATCTGTTTTACACGTAATAATTTCTGTAAAATTAAATCTGTTAATGAGCTTACACGCATATCGCGCCAAGCTTCACCATAATCGTGATTTTTATCTAACATTAATTGCTTTGTTACGGCAATTTTTTCATCGTAAAGTTTAGTAGCTTCTTCTGTACTTAAATCGGGTTGTTCTACAACTCCCTTTTCTATCTGAATTAGAGCCATAGCACAATAATTAATTATGCCTATAAACTCACTAACTTCGCCTTCATCTACTTTTCTAACTTCGTTTTGCTGCAACCCTCTTATACGCTGGGCTTTTATAAAAATTTGATCGGTTAATGATGGTAATCTTAAAATTCTCCATGCACTACCATAATCACTCATTTTATTTACATAAAGAGCTCTACATTTGGCAATTACGGCATCATATTGTTTTGAAGTATCTTGCATTGCTATAAATTAAGGTTCCGAAAGAATAAACTCTTGGATTAAAAACGATTCAAATATAAAGCCATGCCCTATATATTAATCTCGATTATCGCGTAAAATTTCCGTAAATTTCGCATAAATAAATTAGAAGTTCAAGATTTGAGGTTTAAAGTTTTCTTAACGTTTTTTTTAGATTAAATTATGAATATTAACTGCAAAGGCAAACTCATAGATTTATCCACACCTAAAGTGATGGGTATTCTTAATGTTACACCAGATTCGTTTTTTGACGGCGGAAAATATAATAACGAAACTGCTATTTTAAATCAAGTTGAAACCATGCTAAGCCATGGAGCTACTTTTATTGATATTGGTGGTTACAGCTCTCGGCCAAATGCTGATGATGTTAGTGAAACTGAAGAATTAAACCGTGTCATTCCTATTATTAAATTAATCTTAAAAGATTTCCCTGAAACTTTAATTTCTATTGACACCTTTAGAAGTCACGTTGCGAAAAAGAGTATTGAAGCTGGTGCGGCCCTAATTAATGATATTTCTGCCGGAAAGCTAGATAACAATATGCTTACTACGGTAGGAAAATTAGCTGTGCCTTATATCATGATGCACATGAGAGGAACTCCTAAGACCATGCAACAGCACACTCAGTATAATGACCTAACAAAAGAAATTATCTCTTATTTTGCAGACAGAATTGCAGAAGCTCACAAAGCAAAAATAAACGACCTTATTATAGACCCAGGTTTTGGGTTTGCAAAAACCACAGAACAAAACTTTGAATTGCTCAATACACTAGAATTACTACAACTAATAGACCAACCTATTCTAGCTGGAGTCTCTCGAAAATCTATGATTTACAAAACATTAAATTCAACTTCAGAAAATGCTCTTAACGGCACCACTGCTTTACACATGGTTGCTTTGCAAAAAGGAGCAAAAATTTTACGTGTACACGACGTAAAAGAAGCTTCAGAATGTATTACCCTTTATAACCAATTGCAATCTAATTAACCTATGCGCTATATATACTTACTTATCATTTTAACATGTTTTAGTTGTAACAACGAACGTGTTTTATACTTACCCGAAATTGAAAAAGCAGAAGTTACAGAAGTTTTAGATGTATCACCTGCTTATATTTTTTATGATGAAACACAAGCTGATTCGACTTTATTAAATCGAAAAAATCTGATTATCTCTACAAATTGGCTAGTTAATGTAGATAAACGATTAACATTAAAACAAGCCATTCCGCATATAAAATTTATGCAAGACAAAAAGCGAAATGCCGAAATGCATAAAAATGAAGATGCTAAAAATTATTTTACTTGTAATGATACGAGTATTGGCAATTTGGGATTTTTAGAATTTACAGATGTTTTCTATGAATTTTCTGAACCAATAGACACCTCTATAAATCTACAAGATCTCGTAGCAGAAAAATTAAAAAACAACCAAGCCTCAACAAGTACTTTTTTAGAAATACCATTAGACATAACTAATAACAATAAAGATAAGATTCAACAAAAACTCCAATCTTATATAGAATTATTAGCTCTTAGTACTTCAATTTCTGAAGACATGGTAATAAACGGATATGTTATTGATCTTTATTTTGAAGGACGTATGAGCTTTCAAGATTACATTTCAGTAAAATCAAAATTATCAAAAATTAAATCCGATAAAATTATAATTACCAACAACGAGTTTATATACTAAAATAGCCCCCTTTTGTCTTTTTTAAAACCCAAAAAGACTTAATTATTAGATACGCATTTTCTTTTCTACTAAACATAAATTAGTAAATTAGCAGAAACACTAGCCATTTGGAAAACTTACAACTTTGGGATTTTAGATTTATAGACTTCGTGGATGTCTTCCTCGTAGCTATTCTACTCTATTACATCTACAAGCTTGTAAAAGGCACCGTTGCCATCAATATCTTTATTGGTATCCTTGTCATTTATTTTGCTTGGAGATTAACAGACTTCCTCAACATGCAGATGCTTTATAGCATTTTCGATGGATTTATGAAGGTTGGAATTATTGCTTTAATTGTCGTTTTTCAACCAGAAATTAGAAAATTTCTTTTAATGGTTGGCTCTACTAATATAGGTGGTAAACGAAATCTTTTTAAAAATTTTAAGTTTCTTAAAAATGATGATCAAACTTCTACAGACGTCGATGCTATTATTAATGCTTGCAACAAAATGGGGGCAACAAACACAGGAGCTTTAATTGTTATTGAACGCAATAATAATTTAGATTTTCTAACAGATACAGGAGACGAAATGAACATCTTAGTCTCACAACCTATTATAGAAAGCATCTTTTTTAAAAACAGTCCGCTTCATGATGGAGCTATAATAATAGACAAAAACATTGTAAAAGCAACACGAGTTATTCTTCCTGTGAATAATGAAAAAAACATTCCAGAACGTTTTGGGTTACGACACAGAGCTGCCATTGGTATTACAGAAAAAACAGATGCTTTAGCACTTTGTGTAAGTGAAGAAACAGGACAGATTTCTTATATTAAAAATGGCGAGTTCGAAATGTTTAAAAATACAGATGAACTTAGAGAAAAAATTAAGCAAGATTTAGGCTAATGAATTGTAAAAATTGTAATAACACGCTTAGAGCATCACAAAAATTTTGTGATGAGTGTGGTGCAAAAATTATTCATAATCGCCTAAAGCCAAAAGTATTGGCTCAACAAATAAACGAACAATTTATTTCCATTGATAATAAATTCCTACGCACATTTATTGATCTTTTTAAACAACCTGAAACCGTAATTATAGGCTATATTGAAGGGACTCGAAAAAAATATATAGATGTACTTCAATATTTTGCGATTGCCCTAACTTTAGCCGGAATTCAGGTCTTTTTAATGACCACCTTTTTCAAAGAAGCTTTAGATTTTGGATCAGCATTTATGGAAGGTTTTAATTCTGCTACATCACAAACAAAAAATCCTTTTGCAGATTTTAATTTCGATATTTTCACTAAATATCAAGGTCTTATATATATCATTTCTGTACCTTTTTCTGCTTTAGGCACATGGTTAGGTTATTATCTACTAGGTGAAAGACGCTATAATTTTACAGAACATTTAGTGATTAACCTATACTACTCTGCCCAAGTCATTATTGTTTCGGCTGTTTTAACAATTTTGTTTTTAGTATTCGGATTAGACTATCTAATTGTTTATAGCATTATTGCCATACCAAATTTTGTTTACTTTTTCTACGTTCTCAAACGCATATTTAAAGGGCCTTTTTGGGAAGCATTTACACGATTTATTTTTGTAATGATTACCTATTTTATATCATTCTCTATTGTAGGACTTATTTTCTTTATCTTAGGTATTATTATTGCAATAATGGCACATAATTGAATTGTAAAAACTGTCATATAACGCTTGAAGAATACGATGCCTATTGTAAAAGTTGCGGTGCTAAAGTGATTAGAAACCGATTGACGATTCGTAATCTTTTTGAGCATATTAGCGAAACCTTCTTTAACTACGATAATAAATTACTCCAAACGTTTATTCAACTTTTTAAACAACCTGAAGACGTAATAGTTAGTTATATAAATGGTGTACGAAAAAAATATGTTAATCCTATTAGTTTCTTTGGATTGGCATTAACCTTAACTGGACTTTCAATATTTTTATTGAAGAAATTTTACATGCAGCATTTAGACTTTTCTAGTCTTTTTGGCGACATTAACCTTTCACAAAATGCGTTTGACTCATCGTTTAGTTTTGGCTTAGAGTACAATTCCTTAATTTATGTTGCATTTATTCCAATATCGGCAATTATTTCATGGATTGTTTTTATAGATAAAAAATACAATCTCACTGAGCATGCTATAATTTACTTATACTCCATGTCTTTTTTAATGGTACTGATGTTTTTTTTAGCACAAATCGCATTACTCGTTACGCCAAGCAATTACATGCTCTTTAGCCTCCTATTATGGCCATTAATGTTTATATATCATTGCTATATTTTAACACGAATATTTAAACTATCGTTAGGAAGTTTAATTATGAAATCTATGCTGTTTTTTATACTATTCTTTGTGACCTATATTGGTGTTTCAATTTTAGTATTTGTAATAATGCTGATTACAGGCGTTGTTAATCTTGAAGATTTCGCCCCAAAGTAAGGGTCTTTTACTAAACCTCTTCAGCTTTTAAAAACTGCACTTCGTAAAGGTTTTTATAATATCCTGTTTCTTTTTCTAAAAGCGTTTTATGTGTCCCAATTTCAACAATTTCTCCAGCTTCCATAACTATTATTTTATCAGCTTGCTGTATCGTTGCCAATCTATGAGCAATAACAATAGACGTTCTTCCTTTAGTTATTTTATCTGTAGCATCTTGTATTAATTGTTCGGAATATGAATCTACAGAAGATGTTGCTTCATCTAAAATTAAAATACTAGGATTGGTTACATAAGCTCTTAAGAAAGAAATTAATTGACGCTGACCAGAAGACAACATTACACCACGTTCTTTTACATTATAATGATAACCATCAGGTAAACTAGAAATAAACTCATGAATGCCTATTGCTTTTGCTGCATTAACAACATCCTCTTCTGTAATAGCATCGTTATTTAATGTAATATTATTCAGAATTGTATCTGCAAATAAGAATACATCTTGCAATACAACAGCTATTTGACTTCGAAGAGAACTTAAAGTCATATTTTTAATATCTGTATCGTCAACTTCAATAGTTCCTGAATTGATATCGTAAAAACGATTCAGTAAATTTATAATTGTAGATTTTCCTGCACCTGTTGCACCTACAATAGCTACAGTTTCTCCTGCTTCTACATGAAACGATATTCCTTTGAGAACCTCTTCCTCTTTAATATAAGAGAATCGCACATTTTTAAACGAAATATTACCTTTAAAGTGATTAGCTTCAATAGTCCCAGAATCGTCAATATTAGACGTAGTATCTAAAACTTTAAAGACACGATCTGCAGCCACCATTCCCATTTGTAGCGTGTTGAATTTATTGGCTATTTGATTTAAAGGTCTAAACAACATAGGAATAAACATAGTAAAGGAAATTAAATCCCCTAATGTTGTGTCAGGGTTTTCAGAAATAGCATCAAAGCCACCAACTAAAATAACCATTGCCATAGTTAATGATGCTAAAAATTCTGCGATTGGAAAGAAAATAGAATTATACCAAACCGTTTTTAACCACCCTTTTTTGTGACGCTCATTTATCTTCTTGAAATTTTTGTATTCCGTATCTTCACGTGTAAATAACTGTAAGATTTTCATACCAGTTACACGCTCTTGAACAAATGAATTTAGGTTAGAAACCTCTGTTCGTACATCTTCAAATGCACGTTTCATATATTTTTGAAAAATCTTAGTCGCAAATAAAACAATAGGCATTGTTATAAATACAATAAGACTCAACTTTATATTTATAAATGCCATAAAGCCAGCAACCACTAGCATTTTTAAGACATCACTAAAAATCATAAACAGCCCTTGTCCAAAGATATCGGCAATACGCTCCATATCTGTAACAGCTCTTGTAATTAAAACACCAACTGAAGATTTATCGAAGTACGTCATTTTAAATTTGAGCATGTGCTTAAATAACTTCACACGTATATCTCTAACCACAGATTGCCCTAACCAACTCGCATAATAAATAAACAGTAATTGAGAAACAACCTCAAGCACCAATAAGGCTAGCATGATAAGCATGTATAGCACAAAACCGTTGTATTCTTTATTCGCAATTTTAACATCAATAGCTTCCCTTAACACATAAGGTCTAAATGCACCAAACAATGCCAAACCTATTACACAAAATAAGGAAATAACAAAAACTGTACGATAGGGTTTTATGTAGTGCAACAATCGTGTAAACAACGATATATCAAATATTTTTTTTCCTTTTTCTGCCATTTTATGCCGAACTTGTTTCGGTATCTTTTCCGTTACAACGGAAATTTAATTTATTAACTCTCTAATTTAATTGTTTCAGGATAAACTATTTTAACCAAATACAATCCATGAGCAGGAACTGAAAATCCAGCTTCACTTCTATTCTTTGATGCAATAATTTTATGCAAATCTTCAGATTTCAGTTTACCTAAACCAATATTTACCATCGTCCCAACGACAGCTCTTACCATATTCCTTAAAAATCGGTCTGCAGTAATTGTAAATATGAGCTGATTAGAGTGTTGGGTCCAAAAAGCTTCTTTTATATCGCAATTATACGTTTTTACTTCAGTATTACTTTTAGAAAAACATTGAAAATCTTTATACTGAAATAATATTTTGCAAGCCTCGTTCATAGCTTCAACATCTAAAGGCTGTTGAACTTCGTAAGCAAAATCGTAATCAAACACATTTTTTGATGTCGATATTTTATAATGATACGTTCTACTTACGGCATAAAACCTAGCGTGTATTTCTGGCTTAACTTCAAACACAGAAATCACAGCAATATCTTTTGGTAAAAAAGAATTCAGTTTATAAACTATATCAATATTTTTAAAGTCGCCTTCAAAATCAAAATGTGCAAACATTTGTGATGCATGAACACCTGCATCTGTTCTACCAGCTCCCATTATAGCTATTTCGTTTTTCAGTATAGTAGAAAGTGCCTTTTCTACAACTTCTTGCACAGAAATAGCGTTAGGCTGATTTTGCCATCCATGATAGGCTTTACCATTATATGAAAGTTCAATAAAAAATCGCAATAGAAATCTTACTTTTGTTAAAGTGCAAAGTTACTGTTTTAGTTGCTAAAGAAATCCTAAAATATAAAGTTATAGTTTAGCGATTTCTCTAAAAATAAATATGAAAAAAATACTCCTTTTATCAGACACTCATAGTTACATAGACGAGGCCATTCTTAAACACGTAAAGCAGGCTGATGAAGTTTGGCATGCTGGAGATATTGGTGATTTACAAGTTACCGATAAAATTAAGAACCTAAAACCCTTACGAGCGGTTTATGGCAATATTGATGATGCCAAAGCACGAACAGAATTTCCTCTTCACAACAAATTTATGTGTGAAGACATGAGTATATGGATAACTCATATTGGTGGCTATCCTCCAAAATACAATAACCGTGTGAAAGAAGCATTAACGGCAAATCCACCAGATATTTTTATCACAGGACATTCTCATATTCTAAAAGTGATGCCAGATAAAAAACTAGATTTATTACACATGAATCCTGGCGCTGTAGGTAAACACGGTTTTCATAAGGTGAGAACAATGTTACGGTTTAAAATTGAAGGAAAAACAATTAAAGATTTGGAAGTAATTGAGTTTGATTCTTAATTATAAAAAAACAAAAGCATCATGAATACGTTTAGTCCAAATTATTTTTTACGATTATTCATAGCATATAACAACCCTAAATCTGCCGTACCTACACCAATGAAGATTGAAGTAACTATAGGAAACGCAGCTAATTTATACTACAAAAAAATTAAAGCCAAAGCGGCTAATACATGTAAAAAAACTTGTTTTTTCGGGTCATTGCTAAAAGTTGTGTGTGATGATTAAAAAAAGATTCTGATTTTTGTAAAAAAAAAGACTTTTGGACAATTATCTAGAACTACTGAAACTTATTCTTCCTGAATTTTTAATAG